>CAZANS010000363.1:0-2718 GCA_964486565.1 uncultured Victivallales bacterium | reverse complement strand
CTCTCCAAGATCCAGCAACTCCTCGATATCTCCTTTTTTACCTTGTCCAATTGTTATTCTTTCAAGTATCTCCAGCATCATTTTAGTTCCGAGTCTGCATGCTACGCACTTGCCGCATGACTCATCCTGTACAAACTCCATTAAATATCTGGAAACATCGACCATACAAGTGTCATCGTCCATACATACCAGAACGCCTGAGCACATTATGGCGCCAAGATTTTTTAATGAATCATACTCTAAAGGAGTATTTAGATATTCTTTTGGCTCCATTAGAAAGTAGTTGTTCTTTTGTATCCAGTCAAACAACTCTGTTCCTGGAAATGGAATCAGGTTGTAGAACGACGCTGTTGTGACCGGATATTTCATGGCAAAGTTCAGAGAGTTGTCGAAAGTCTTGAGGGTTTCCCCCGGCAATCCTACAATGAAGAAGAGGGATACCTCCATGCCCGCTTCAAGTGCATTTCTGACTCCTTGCTCTATTTGTTCTATTGTCTCGCCTTTCCGGACGGTCTTGAGGACCTCAGGGGTGGCGGACTCGACGCCAAAGGCCGTGGCCAGGAACCCCGCTCCTCGCATGGCTTGCAGTAGATCCAGAGTGGCGGTGTCGGCACGGATGCCGTTGCCGCATTGAATGAGCAGATCGTTGAATCCGGCTTCCCGGATTTTGGCGCACAGACTGTATACCCGTGACTTCTTTACCGTAAAATTGTCGTCCTGGAAATCAAAATCACGATATCCCCTTTTGTACCAGTATTCGAGTTCGGCAAAGACGTGTTCAGCAGATCGCAGGCGATACTTTCTGCCCATGACAGTGACGATGGGGCAGAACGTGCACAGGCAGGGGCAGCCGCGGGAAGTAAAGATCGGAATTCGCGCTCGGGCGTAGGCCGTAAGGTCAAGCTCCTCATATTTTGGGAAAGGGATTGAATCCAGGTCTTCAATCACCCGAGGCGGATTGACCACATACTCGCCGTCCTGCCTGTAGATGAGGCCGGGAATTGATGCGTGATCAACCCCTTTGCAGAACTGGACCAGAGAATGCTCCGCTTCCATGAGGAAGCCGAAGTCCGCCTTGCATTCTTCCACGGCGGTTTTGCCCGTTGTGGAAACATGTGGCCCCCCGATGACGATCGGGATGTCATGCTGCTTCAGGTCTGTCACCACCTCATAGGCGAGATTGTGGTGGTAGGTCATCATCGTGACACCCAGCAACTCAGGCCTGAAGTCCCGCACTCGCTTGTGGAGTTCTTCCCGGCTGGACAATCGCAGGTCAATGACGGATGCCTCGATACCGTTCTTCTTGAGGCTCTCGGCCAAGTAGCCGATTCCGGAGTGAGGATGTGTGGGTGTGCCGTATCGATTCGGAAACGGCGGAACGCAAAGAAGTACTCTTGTTATCATGCTTTCTTTGCCTCGTCCGGGTGGTCCCGTAGCGGCTGCGGGCCTTTCAGTCTGCCTCGCTCGCCGTCAGCATAGGACTTGCTATCGGACCAGCGCACAGCGCCTCCCCATGTGACCATTTTCAGAATGCGCGGCACATCTGCCACACCACGCAAGAAACACCCCAATCGCTTTGGAAACGAACCCGCATCCACTTCGCGAAGGTGATCGATCCACTGTTCGATGCGCTGTTTCTGTAATCCAATGTCGAAAGACTCGGCCCTTTCCAGCGCCCTTCTCCTCGTCGCGAACAGGTCTGCTTTGTTTCGCCACAGTTTCAGTATAGCCGTGGCAACTACCTCGGGATCGCGCTCATATACGACTATGCCAGCGTCTCCCACTATGGCCTCTGTTGCTCCCCCGGCGGTCGCCACAATGGGCAGACCGGATGCCATGGCTTCGAGATACACGGCCCCGAACCCCTCGAATCTCGAGGTCATCACATAAACGTGCGCTTGTCCATACAGAATTGGAAGTGTCTCTGCGGGCAGGAACCCCCGCAGACGTACGATGGAAGACAATCCGAGTGTCTGGATCTCTCGCTCTAGCGCGGGTCGAGTTTCTCCCTGCCCGCAGATGTCAAGCTCAACGGAGGCCCCAGATTTTGCGATGCGTGCAATTGCACGAATCAGGAGCAGATGGTCTTTTCGCACGTCGAGTCTTCCTACGGCGATCAGTTTGAGCGTCGCATTTCGAGAAGCGCTGTCACGGTATGTTTCATCGGGCGAGGGACACCAGTCTGTCATGTCGACAGAGAGAGGGACAATCTCTGCTGCAAGATCACTTGCGTCGCACATATCCCTTATTCCTTCGTTCGAGAAAGCTGGGACGTCAGCTCTACGCGTCTCCACTACTTCGAGAATGGAGTTCTCCGCTGCCAAAGAAGAGTAGGGCCAGCCGCAGATCAGGCGAATCCAGCGGGCCGCAAAGGCGTCCAGACTGAACAGAGTAAGCACGCAATCGAAGCTCTTGCCTTGTTTCTGCAGGTGACGGGCCTGCCGTACCACTCTGAAAATATAACCCACAGCCAGAAATAGTCCGGTTCGTTTGAGGGAGTAGTACCCTTCCGCCCCCTTGACGTCAAGGACGGCCACTGTTTTTGGAAGGTCGGCAAGATGCGATGTGCCTGAAGTGAGCAGAGTGACTTCATGTCCTCCTGAGAGCAGGCATTTGATTATCTGTCGGATGTGAGATTCGACCCCGCCCATCTTATGACCGAACCAGCGGTTGATGATCAGTATGCGAGAGTTTTTCATTGCGACTGTCAGGAAGTCT
>CAZANS010000362.1:0-2723 GCA_964486565.1 uncultured Victivallales bacterium | reverse complement strand
GGCCCAGGGTCGTGATCACAGAGGTCGTGATGTCGACGACGCGATTCATGGATGAAGAAGCTCGCAGAACTGGGGCCATTTACCCGCGGGGAGCAGGAACTTGGCCCCTTTTTTTTGGAAAAGCCCTAAAACAGGAGAAAATTGGATGCAGGCCCCGGAACTCGAAGCCCTTCGCACTCTCGGAAAGCGCTACGCGGAGATCGCTAACGACGAATGGTTAACTTACACTTCGGGTGTGATTTTATTTCGTTGAAGATTCATGCGGCGGAGCGGAGATGAGCGAGTATGGCGCTGATGCGGATGGCGTTCTTGTGCCGCCAGTGCATGCCTGCTTGTTTGCAGCGTCTAACGACGAGGACTCTGGCCGCGGCCTCAACGTGGCCCGATGCGATGAATAGGCCCGCCTTTCTGAGTTTTCCATATCGCATATTGTCCTTTCGCTTTCTGATGTAGTTCAGTGCCTTTTCGGCCTCTTGAGAATCCGCCAACGCTTGCGCATATCTATTTTCGATACGTTTAATGACGGCGGCCGCACCGCACCGATACAGGAGGCCCCGCAGGAAACGATACTCCTTCCCTATTTCTTCGACGGAGAGTCCCAGGTTCTCGCAGCATGCGTGCACGTAGCCGCAGGCATGCATGAAATCGTTGGTGAAGATCGCATTTGGGAAGCTGTCTCGCAACGCATGCTCAAGGGCCACTTCGCCATCGGCGACACATTGCATCCGTGTCGCCGTTGCGTATCCTCTTGCTATACCCAGCTTTCGAACAAGCCCCGAGGCCTGGGCGATCTCCTCTCCTGAGACCGCATAGGAAAAAGAGTCTTTGAAAGGGGTCGGGCGCCCATTCTTATCGAGCCATTCGTATTCGCCGAACAGGATGACCCTGATCTGTCGGGTCCCCGCCTCCCCATGCTTGCCTTTGGTGTTAGCCGTATCCTTTTTCGTGCAGGGCGCGCCCGTGCCATCCACCATGCAGAAGAGGGTGCGCATGGTTTGCATTTCTCCATCTTTTGGTACGCGTTTGGGGTACGATCGCACGTCCCGGTCCGCTTCATTCTGCTTGATCAGGCATTGCTCCCCGTATGCGAGTGCCATCTTTCTGAGTTTGGAGACAGAGACATCCATACTGGTTAATCGCCGGAGCATGGCGCGTCCCTCTGCGAAGGATCCGCACAGGACAGCACAGTGCACGACCCAGTCACGTGCGGCCATCGTGCTGCCGGATACTACGCCCAGGGCACTGAGAAGCGCCGAAGTGCCAGCGCGTAGTCAACGACACTGGCCTCAATGGAACGCAAGACGGCCTCGATATTTTCGAAATCCGGGCGGGGTAGTCGCCGGTGTAATCGTTTTTTTACCATCGTCGGCCAACGAGAACTCCGTTAGCAACGCAGTATACTCCCGTTCCAGTTTCCTGTAGCGATTGCCGGCGCGGACCAACTTCTCTACGGTCGTCTTTGCCTTCCTCGGAATACGTTTCCATTTGCGTTTTCCATCCGCCCCACGATACTGGAATGTGTAGTGCTCTGGCGAGACCTGCACACTCCCATCCTTGCGCTTGACGCGGTTGCGCTTGGCCATCAGCGTGCCGTCGAGCATCGTAGAAATCTCGTCGAGCTTCCTCCTGATTGCAGCGATTCGCGCCTCTTTCTCCTTCATGTCTTGTGTCGTCATAACATGTCCTCCAGTTGAGGACACTATTATAACCACCAATTCAACCGAATGCAAACGGAAATATGATGATTCTCTGTGCCCCAGGCGTTTCCCCATCAACTAAACGAAATCACACCCGAGAGACATCACTGAGCGCACGCAGGCTGAGGCGGCACTCGAGAAAAGTGAGCAACAGCGTCGAATTATAATAGAAGCTTCTCTGCAGGGAATGTATATGGTTAAGCAAGCATAGGAACACATTGACGGGCAGGGATACGAGGGATTTCTCACACTTTGTGTGTATGAACTCCCCGTCTCTGCGGGACAGAACCATACGCAGTTGCCTTTCTCGTCAGCAACCACAAGCCCTCGTCTAACAAGGTGAACTGAGATTGTGTAAGGCCTCTTTAGTCGGATGCTCTGAATGACACAGATACCCCTAGAACCATTGTGCCGTTGTCCGTAATCAGGGGGATGAGGTATGAACTGGCACTTGCGGGACCGGTGATATGGTGATTCTCTCCGACGACAACCGTCGGCAGGCTTATAAGGAAGTCGATGCCTTTCTCCTGGAAAGAAGCCTTGGCACCACCGGCAGTCATGTTGGCGAGCTCGCCTATGGCATCCCGTAATTCACTCTCCTCGATGGGATCATTCTCCTCCATCATCATCATTGCTCGGAAGATTCTCTTAGCCAACTCACTTGGTAATTGCAGGGATACGCTGGCGCAAAAGTTGTCCCCGCTAAGCTTGATCTGGCCTGTGAGGCCGATTGTGCCGGATATTGAGCAAGATGGTGCGTTTTCGTCGACGGTAGTCGGCTCGCCGCACTCGATGGGCGTGAACGCCATAGTTCCAAAGGCATCTGAAGCACTCTTGCAGAACATTGGAAGCATAGTTTCTCTAATCAAAGCATCATTAGTAGCCTTACTCATCAATTCCTGCCTTTCAGGAGATCTTCCATCTTGGCTTTGAGCGTCTCGGGGGTGAAAGGTTTGACAATGTAGGAGTTGATTCCTTTGGTCAGGGCCTCAATGACATCCTGTTTCCCGCCCTCTGTCGTAATCA
>CAZANS010000361.1:0-2742 GCA_964486565.1 uncultured Victivallales bacterium | reverse complement strand
GACCCGCGAGGGAGAAGTGTACCGGACGCTTCTCGAAAAACTGGAAGAGGCTCGTAAAGCTTTGGGAGGCAAGGTGTTTGATGTTTTGGGGAAGGTTCAGTTCGAAGGCCGCCCGCTTCGCGAACTCCTGATGGAGGCCGTAAGATACGGGGAACGCCCGGAAGTTCGTGCCCGCCTCAGCCAGGTGGTTGCCGATGCTTTTGATCCATCTAATATACAGGAATTGCTTGAGGAAAAAGTACTGGCCCGTGATTCAATGGATGCCGGCCGCGTTTATCGTATCCGTGAGGAAATGGAGCGGGCTGAAGCCAGGCGCCTGCAGCCGCACTACATCGAATCGTTTTTTCTGGAGGCTTTCAAGAACCTTGGTGGAAATATTCGCCAGCGGGAACCACGCCGCTACCAGGTTACCCATGTACCGGCATTGATGCGCAACCGGGACCGATTAATCGGCAGGGGAGAAACTGTCCTTCAACGTTACGAGAGGGTTGTTTTTGAAAAGGAACTTATCCATCCTCAGGGGATGCCGATGGGTGCCTTTATTAGTCCCGGACATCCACTGTTGAATGCCACTCTTGATATCATTCTTGAACGTCATCGAGATTTGCTCCGCCGTGGGGCGATCCTGGTTGACGAGCGCGATTTTGGCGATCAGCCCCGACTTATGTTTTACCTTGAGCATGCCATTCAGGATGCCGGCATCACGCGCTCAGGAAATCGCAGGATCATTTCCAGGCGCATGCTGTACATCGAAATTGATCGTTTCGGCTCCGTTCGACATCTTCATTACGCGCCCTATCTGGACTACCGTTCCTTGCGTGAGGAGGAAGCAGATGTCGCTACGCTTTTGAGTTGCCCTGAATGTGCCTGGATCAGTCGCGAATTTGAAAAAAAGGCCCAAACTTATGCGGTTTCGAGTGTGGTGCCGGAACATCTTAAGGAAGTTCAATCCGGCAAACTCGAGCTTATCGCCAAGACCGAGGCCGCGGTAAAGGAGCGCCTGACCAAGGAAATTAGCTATTGGGACCACCGGGCCGAGGAGTTGAAGCTTCAGGAACAGGCCGGAAGACCCAACGCCCGGCTCAATTCCAAAGAAGCGCGCAAACGGGCCGATGCATTAGAAGAACGGCTTCGGAAACGAATGGAAGAGCTGAAACTCGAAGCAAAGCTTTCTCCCTTGCCTCCCGTTGTCTTGGGGGGAATGCTTGTCATTCCGCAGGGACTTATCAATAAACTTTCACCCGTGACAGAGACAGCGTCACCGTACACAGCCCCAAAGGACACCCGGATTTCCGCTGAACGGGCCAGACAGATTATTATGGACATTGAGCGCAGTCTCGGCTATGAACCAATAGATCGGGAAATTGAAAAACTCGGCTACGATATTGAAAGCCGCGTCCCAGGGACCGGAAAACTGCGTTTTATTGAGGTAAAAGGGAGGGTTGCAGGAGCACCTGTTATTACGGTGACTCGCAACGAGATCCTTTATTCGCTGAACAAGCCCGACGATTTTATCCTTGCCATTGTCGAGTTCGATGGGAATGATCACCGCGTCCATTATATCCGCCGACCGTTTCAGCGAGAGCCGGATTTCGGTGTAACCAGTGTGAATTACAATTTTAATGAATTACTCGGAAAGGCCGCTCCTCCTTCATGATCTATCCCGGTTCACTTTCAGAATCTGTAGCGTCGGAGTCAAGGAGTTGCCTATAGGTGCATGATAAATGATACCTTTTTTGATCGATCTGAAAAAAATTCTATGAGCAAAGAGACTTTAATTCGGGTGGTTGATATTGTCGGCGGGCCGATTTGCGTTTCAACTGATGACGGTCAAAAGCTATATGACAAAATTGCACCTTTGATTCGAAAAGGGGGCAAAGTTGTGTTGTCTTTTGACCAAGTAAAATATCTTATTCCTGCATTTTTCAATGCAGCCATTGGGAAGCTCTATGAAGAGTTCACCGAAGAAAGAATTAATCAAAGCATTTCATTTCGAGACATGCCGGCAGGGTGGGAAGATTTACATCGACATTTAATGGACCGCGCTAAAAATTATTTCGAAAATCGGGAGGCCTACGACCGGGCGTGGAAAGAAGAAATGGGTGAGGAGGATTGGTCATGAAACTTGCAAAGGTCCGGATAACCAACTTTCGGTGCTTCGAATCGCTGGAAATCCCCTTGCAACCGGATATCAATGTCTTTGTGGGTATCAATGGATCGGGCAAAACCGCTATTCTGGATGCCATCGCAATTGCCCTTTACCACATTGTGGAGGCGAACGGCGGCGGGGGGGTACGCCAGCGGAGAAATCAAGGGGTAACTCTGAGACCGGAAGATCTCCACATCGTTCCCGGAGCAGAAGATCACACGGTTGGGAGAAAGGATTTTGTCCAGATTGATGCCCAGACGATGGATTTTTATGAGGTAAAGGGATTTCCGATCAAAACCGATATGGGTGCAGCCAATCGGATCGAATGGACTGATCACATTCGATATTCGCCGCCCAAAGACTTTTCCTATGGTAAGCGCAATACTGATCGCTTGACGGCTATATACAATTATTTCGAGACTCTCTGGGAAGAGGTGCGCAAAAGCGACGCCAAAGCGCTCATTCCCTTTCCGGCCGTTGCCTACTACCGGGCCGACCGGAGATTGCGTGATATGCCGGATCTTGGCGTCATTTTCAAACTCCGGCTCGAACGTGACGGGGCATATGAGGACGCGCTGAATGCCGGGGCCGAT
>CAZANS010000360.1:0-2750 GCA_964486565.1 uncultured Victivallales bacterium | reverse complement strand
AGCCCAGGTTGCGGCATTGCACGCTGGGGCGTATGAGAAAACGGCTCATCCCCACCACCCGATCCAGATACTCTCGGCGCTGCTCATCATCCCAACCAATCCACCGATCTCGGTCGGCGAGCCGTCGTGCGGCTGCCGCAAAACCCAATCCACCAAGCCACCCGTGATCCGAACCGATCAGATAGCGCAACTGCCGGCCCACAAAAGGGCCCGCCCCTTGCGGATGCTCTTCGATCATCAGCTCGTTCCATATGCGCATGTGCTCATCGCTGCGCACGGCCACCAGCGTCAATCCCCATACATCCCCGGCCTGTGCAGGCACCTCCACGGGAAGGGGAACCTGTTCTCCCAGACGTCGCGGAGAGTTGCTCCCCGTCCGCCCGCAAGCGGCCGGCAGCACAAAATGCCCGGCGGTCTCCAGCTCTCGAAGCGCCTTGACGCAGCCGCCGCGCTGCGCCTCACCGCGTGCGTCATAGAAGCCGAACTGCTCGCATACGCGTTGAGCCAGTTCGTTACGATGACGGATTTCATTGCTTCCAAGCAGCCCGCGAACGTATTCTATGTGTGTGGGCTCCGACAGGGTCCTCTTGATCTGGTTTTGTTTTGTCATGCCGCAAGAGTGCACGGCAGGAAGAACAATGTCCAGAACTTATTTACGGGTAAAGGGCAGGGCTAGCCCTGCCCTTTACCCTTAAGTCCTGACAGAGCAACATCATTCCTCCTCCAGCAACGCGAACCCCATGCACATGAACTGGAACTCGGCATATCCCTGCCAGAGCAGTTGATGGCCCGGAGGCGGATCGTTGTTCCGCCCGAGGTATCCTCCAAGCTTGGCAACCAGTCGCACCGCTTCACCCAACAGCGAGGGAGGCTTCAATCCGTTTTTTTTTGAGTAGGCGCGCAATGTGCGCAATTCGACGTCAGAGAAGAGGACCTCGGCGGGAAGTTCCGGTGTTTCTCGGCCCATGAGGGTCATCAGCATAATTCGCCAAGCGATAACGAGGTTAATAGCGATCGCTCGGCGCAAGCGCTGAGCTGTATCGTGGGCAAGCTTCTCGATGCGGCAGCCCGTCTTGAGCACGCGGTGCCAGTCTTCGATGCGCCAGCGCAGGCAATACCAGCGCAAGCATTGCTCAGCATCCTCGGATGAAGTGATCTCCATGGTCGTCAGCAGAAACCATTCTATGGGCTTTGTGTTCTCGGGAGGGTTCTCCTCCAGCGCATGAATGATCCAGATGTCAATCGGATCCTTGCCCTCGTGATGCTCGGGAGCACGCAACTCGATTCGCATGTAACGCACGGCCAGATCCGAGGTACGCCCGGGTCTTTTGGGTCGAGCCTTCTGTTTGCTTCTTTTCGGTCTGGCGCTCTGCCGCGGAATATGGACGCGAACCCGGCTCTGAACCGACTCCTGACGAACAGCCGCAAACAGCTTAAAGGGCTCCTTGGTTATGTTGCGGTTATACTGGGCACGCACCAGCAGATCGACCCGATCATGTTGGCGTTGCTCGTCGAACATCTCAAAAAAATCCGCCTCCCGGTCGCACACGTCGATCAGTCGAGTGTGGGGCATGGCTGCAGACAGCTCAACCAAATCGCGGTGATGCTCAATCCACGTAAATGTTTTCTTCTCTTCAATCGGGATTTCGCAGGCCGACCGGTCATCTTCCGGCGATTTACCTTCGGGCGCAGGGCAGTCGGCGCGCAGCAGACCCAGGGGCAGCCCGTTAGGGGCTAACACGAAGGTGGAATGCAGATGCAGTCCCCGACTCTTTGCGCCGGTCTGGTTCTTGCCTATTTCCCCAAGTCCTTCGCATTGGTCCAGGTTGTTGTAGTTCAAATCGCTGCCGTCTTGCACGCATAGCACCGTCTTTTGCCCCTGCATTCGCCGGATGGTGCGCTGGCGGTGGGGCAGTAAAATGTTGGGCATGGTAACGGCCGATTCATCCGGCTGATCGATCATGCGGTAATAGGCCTTCACTCTGGGCCAATCACCTTTGGCTACACCGCTATACGCCCGAGAGGGCACTTCTGCTTTGTCTGCCGCCACGTTCACAAGTCTCCTGCTCAATCGTACATCGCCCAGTGGTGCGCCGCCGAATTCGTTCTGCGCCCAAAGGGTTGTTTCTAAACCGTCCACCGGGCTCAACGGCCCCAGTCCGGCCGACGAGCTCAACCCCATTCGCTTCCTGAAGTCGCCCTCGATCGGGTATACATATATCGCCTTGATGCTCAGCACCGAGGTCCGGGACCGATCCTGCCGGCCGCGCCCCTTCGTCTGTCCTACCGGTATCCAGTTCGCTGCCCGATAACATGCCCCCGAGTAGGCGCTGCTGTCCACGAAACTTTCGACCAACAACGGTCTATAATTGAACTGCCGCTCAAAGTCATCGGGCAGCGCAGCCACGCTCATACCCAATACCTTCGATGCCAAATTACGGCACTGGACGCTCTCGCGAATGAGGAAGCGGCTCATCCCTACTACGGCGTCCAGATGCTCTCGGCGTTGCTCAGCATCCCATCCAATCCACTTGTCTCGATCTGCAAGTTGCAGGGCGGCCGCCGCAAACCCCAGTCCACCCAACCAGCCGTGCTCAGAACCAACCAGATAGCGCAACTGGCGACCCACCAGGGGACCTGCCCCTTGAGGATGCTCGCGGATCATCAGCTCGTTCCATATCCGCATCTGTTCCTCTGTTATGACCTGCACCAGGCACAGTCCGTTTACCTCCCCGGCTTGGCCGGGTACC
>CAZANS010000359.1:0-2756 GCA_964486565.1 uncultured Victivallales bacterium | reverse complement strand
CATCAACGAGATACATGTGGGTCTGAATCACACACCTGTTATCAAGGTCGCCGCAGATGGCGTGGCAAGCTATTCATGGGTGCCAGTGATCATATCCATCACCCCGGAGGTGGTCAATGTCTACCAGGCCGCCGCAGGTGCATGTAAAATGGATCTGCACTACACCATCAACGGGGTGGTCAACAAGGGGCATCTGGTGAACTTTGATTTCACGGAGATATCCGGGATACTGACCTACGATTTGGCAGGCACTGCAGGACGTTCGTACCAGTTCGGCATTCCTCAGCTTGTCGGTTTCCCCGCCGGGCACTACGAGACTGCAGACGAAGGACTGCCCGTCAACCTGACCATAACTGACATCAAGATTCACGCCTACCTGAAGGATGCCGCCGGGAACCTCATTGACTACTCGCATGTCGCCTCGGGAGCGATCGAGCTGGACCTGGATGTACATCCGTCCATTATGTTCGCCAACTACCAGACCGACGATCCGAGGCACAACCACTATCTTGTGAGCTGGAGCGTCCTGTCTGGCGCGGTGGATTCCGGAACGCTCGGGACAAGAAACTCCACCTGCCTCCCAGGCGCCTCCGGAGACCGCGAGGGAGGGACAAACCCGTGGGTATCCACATCCTTCATGCGGAACGCTCCGATGCAATCCCCATGGGAACTCGGGTGCATACACCGGGGCGGCGCATGGGAGACGATCAACCTCAAGGCTTTCAATGCGGGCGAATTGAGTGGCGGCGCATACGACGACGGCGACGCAAATATTCTCGACCAGGTCAAGATGACAGACAAAACCGTCAACCCGGGAAAGGTCAACATCAACACACCTGTCAAGGAAGTCCTCGAGGCTCTAGTCAGAAATATCTACATCGGCGGGAGCTATGATGACCCAGGCGGTAAGACCGGAACAGTTGTCGACACCCATGCCTCCGACATCGCCGACGCCATCCTCGCCATGAACGGCACCGACGGCGGACAGGCATTCACAAACCGGGCGCAGATCGCAAACGTGTCCAAGCTATGTGACAACTCCCTTGCCCTCGGGCAGTCAGACGACGCCACCAAAGAAAAGATCATCGGGAAGATGATCAACCTCACCACCGTCCGCCAAAACCTATTCACCGTAATTATCTTGGCCCAGTCAATCAAAGATGTCGGAGCACCTCACGGCGCAGCCCAGGACATTGAAATAAAAAAAGACCTGGACAACGACAATAACCTCGTGTCAATCCTCGCTCGGCTCGGAAGATACGACCAGTACGCCGACGAAATCACCGCGGAACAAAAAATCCTCGCCGTCATATACCGGGACGCTTACACAAACGAACTCAGAATACTACACTACGAGTTCCTCGACCACTGACACCTCTGCCGTGATTTTTTTGCGTCTCAGTGGCTTCGGGAGGGACGGCGGCCTCACTGTACGATTCGTGAACTACCCAAGGTTTTCCCGTCTACGCCCCGGCGAGCCTGTAATACGGCGGCGGTTCTCGCCCGAACGCTGTGGGCTAAAATATTGATGCCGGTGTTGAACAATGCTTTTATGGGGATAAAATAGAGCTGTTGTTGGAATTCGGAATCATGCAAGGAGTACTGGATGAAACTTGGTATAATTGGCGGCAGCGGTCTCTACGACTTGTCGTCGCATCTGGAAAATGTTGTTGAGACGGACGTTGACACTCCGTTCGGGAAGCCTTCTGAGCGTTTTGTGTCGGGGAGCGCAAACGGTGTGGGTCTTGTTTTTCTGGCCAGGCACGGGCTGTCGCACAGCATCCTTCCCGGTGAGCTGAACCACAAGGCCAACATCTACGCGATGAAGAAGCTTGGAGTGAGCCACATACTCAGCATCTCGGCGGTTGGCAGCCTAAAGGAGTGCTACCGGCCTCGGGACGTGGTCGTGGTTGACCAGTTTTTTGACCGAACCAAACCTGGCGGACTTGACCACACTTTCTTTGGTGAGGGAGTTGTCGGGCATATCTCTTTCGGCGACCCAGTATGCCCCGAGCTGGCGAAGCTGGCCTATGAGTCTGCATTGGTGATCACCGGGCAATTAGCCACTGGCTGCAAGATCCACCAAGGAGGGACATATCTGAACATGGAGGGTCCGGCATTCTCCACGCGGGCGGAGTCCGAGCTTTACAGGTCGTGGGGCATGGATGTCATAGGGATGACCAATCTTGCTGAGGCCAAGCTCTCGCGGGAGGCTGGTATATGCTATTCCAGCGTGGCGATGGTAACCGACTATGACTGCTGGCATCCTGAGCACGACAGTGTCACTCTTGAGATGATTCTGGGGCACCTTCACGCGAACAAGGAGATGGCGCGGGAAATTATTTTTGCCGTCGCCGCGGGATCCGCATGTCTTGCCGGCGAGTGCCGCTGCAGGACGGCGGCGGAATTCGCGATCGTCACCCCAAGAAACAAGATTCCCCATGAGGTCAGGAAAAAATTGTCTGTGATCTTCCCGGCGCTGGCCGGGGAATAAGGGGCATCGTCAAATGCAGAAAGACGACAAGAGGAACAGAAACCCTAAACAAAGAAGAAAGGTCTTCGGGCTCCAGCCTACACTCGACTTTTACGTCTTCAGGGAGTTCATGCTGCCGTTGACAGTGCTGGTCCTCGGATTCACCATAATCTTCATCATCGGGGATCTCTACAACGACCTCGAGGACATCACCGCACATAATGCCACAGTCGCCGAGGCGGTGGAGTACTTTATCCTCAAGATCCCCGGCAACATCAGGTTC
>CAZANS010000358.1:0-2756 GCA_964486565.1 uncultured Victivallales bacterium | reverse complement strand
CATGTCGCCAATCTCTCTAACTGCTTATCCAGGAGTCATCTTAACTGCTTTATCCACGAATCGACATAACCACCAAAGGAACTGTGCGCAGCCGTCAGAACAAGAGCCACTTTAACTGCTCTTATCCACGAATCCCCACTAATCTCCACGAATTTCTGCAAACATCCAAAGGAACTGTGCGCAGCCGTCAGAACAAGAGCCCTTCTAACTGCTTTCTTCCACGAATCCTCACGAATCTCCACGAATTGCTTAACCGCCAATGGAACCATGTTCAGTGCTAATGACAAGAGCAATCCGAAGGAACGAGACCGTTGAGCCGCAAGACCCCGCTCTGCGGGGTCTAAGTCTGGCAGATGTGGACGGCACAGGGAAACGCGTTTCCCGGCGCCGCCCACACATGCCAGACAGGCGCTCAAGCGCCTGCGGCTCAACTTCCAATCCCACTCTTGCCCGGCATCGTGTTCGCCGAAGGCGGGCTCTGGTGCTGGGCCCCATTCGTGTCAATTCGTGTGATTCGTGGGCAGAAGTATTTCTCTGCGTCTCTGCATCTCTGCGCCTCGGCGCGAGAATCTTGTCTGTGCTTTTTGTGCCTCTTTGTGGCTATCTTCTATCTTCTATCAGTCTCCACTGACACCGGACACCGACAAAGCTCACGACAAAGTTTCCCTATCCTCTATCATCTATTTTCACTCCGCGTTCCGCACTCCGTATTCCGCAAGGCCTACTTCAACGCCCCGAGCACATCATCAGGAGTCAACACTGCGACGTCACCGGAAATCTTCACTCTCCGTTTCACCCAGAGGGCCGGAACCACCCGACGCCCCCGCGCGAAAGGTAACCGCCGGATACGCTCTTTCAACCGCGCGGCAATCCGTCCGGCATCCGCACGGGAGGATTTCCACTTCGCCTCACCGACAAGTAATGAGGTCCGATCCATTGACTCAGCCACCACGTCGAGTTCCAACGGCTTGCCGTCTGTTCCCGGCCCCCACCAACGCGCCGCGGCGCCCCACTGAATACCCCCGGGCCGGACAAACGGCGCCGATTCCCTCGCCAAAGCCTCCCATGCGTCGGAAACATGCGAAGACATGGATTCTTTCACGACAGTTTCAACAGCATGCGTCAACCCCAATTCCAACATGGACCGGTGGGCATGAACAAAACGGAAATGAAACTGAAGAAAAGGATCGTCGAGCTTGTACAAGGTGCGTTTGGTCGTCTTTGCGCTCTCCCCGAACGGCAATTCACGACGCACATAGCCAAGATCAATCAGGTTGGCCAGCGGCCGGGTCAAAGTCCCTGCAGGCTTCTCCATACGTCCGGCGATCTCGGAAAGACGATGGCAGCCTGCGGCAATCACCGTGAGCAGGGAGTTCGCCTGCCCCGCCGTGCGCATGTCGTCCAGCAGCAACCGCAACGGCTCCTCATGCAGTATCCCGTTTCGATCCAGTACAAGAGCCGCAACAGCAGCCTCCAGCGAACGATAGTCCCGCGCCAGCTCCCAGTAGCGCGGCACGCCACCCCACACCGCATAGGCCTCTACGGCTTTGGCGCCATCCAACTCCAGCGCCTCCCGTATCCACCCGGCCGCCAGCGGCCGTATCTTAAGAATCTCCCGAGCACGCCCGTATAGAGGCGCAGTACGGTCCAGCACTAACCCATGCATCATCCTTTGCGAAGACCCGCACAGAACCAGGTTGATCCGGTCCGCGCCGGCGCTCTCCAGAAACCCCTGCAAAACACTGGGAAGCTCCGGACTCGTCTGCGCCAGGTACGGGAATTCGTCAATGAGCAGCGACAGCCGGCGCGGCGCGCGGTCGGCAAAACTCCGCAACACAATTTCCCACGTGGGATACACCGCCGCATCGAACCCGGGTATAACGCGGCCGATCTGCGCCGCCAGCGCTGCGCGCTGCAACGCGGAGTCGTTCTGGCCGGCAAGGAAATAAATGTCCCTCGGCCCCGCAATACGACGCAGAATCGTGCTTTTACCGCAACGCCGACGGCCATAGATCACCGCCAGTACCGGCGGCTCGGCCCGCAACGCGGCGCGCAGGCGCCGTTCCTCGTCTTTTCGGTTTAAAAAAGGCATACTCATGATGAATAACATGCTCCAGAAACATCATGTGTGTCAAGCATGTTAAATGAATTCCTCTCGCAAAGAGGTGGCCGGGCTGTCCCTCCTTCGCCAACCTACTTCGAGAGGCTACGGAGGGCAGGCCCCTGCACCAGAGTCCGTCAGCCGACGGACACGGTGCAGGGCAAGCCCAGCACGGCCATCACAGCTCCATGTTTACTGCCTGCAGATTTGTGTGTAAGAGTAAGTGTAAGAGTATGGCAACCTGCTCAACTCGGAATGATGAACATAAGTTACGTACAGAGTATATTACTGTTGATGTAAATTAAAGACTAACCACGGATTTCACTGATTTCACGGATTCTTCCGCAAACCGAAACTGACCGTCCGCTTGTCCATGACTCTGTCTGATAAGCTGAACTACCCATCCACGAATCTTCACAATCACCAGACGAACTGAGTGCAGCTATCGGAACGAGAGCCCTTTTAACTGCTTTATCCACGAATCTTCCCCGGGATGAACCCGGGGCAAGCACTAATCTTCACTAATTGCTCAACCGCCAAAGGAACCGAGTGCAGCTGTCAGAACAAGAGCCCTTCTAACTGCTTTTCTCCACGAATCTACACGAATCTCCACGAATTGCTTAACCGCCAATGGAACCATGTTCAGTGCTAATGA
>CAZANS010000357.1:0-2759 GCA_964486565.1 uncultured Victivallales bacterium | reverse complement strand
AGCGCAATCGGCAGACACCCTGCCCGCCAAAAAAAGCGCATCACAACCGCGCAATTATTGTACAAATAAAAAAAAATTCAAGCCGGAATTGCCCTCCAACCCCAAAATTCCGGGAAAATAGGTGGCGAATCAGTGTTTTTCGAAGTTACTTCCCTAACTTCTTCGCTGACTTGTCGCCCTTCTGGCGACGCTGCCCAAGATCCAAATGATGCTCCAGTATCTCCGGCAGTCTGTCGGCGATGTTGTCGAAACGATCCCCTATCTTCTCCAGTTCGGCCAGCAACTCGAGGAAAATCACACCCGCCACGGCATTGCACTTCCCTCCCCTGAGCCTGGAGATATGGCTGACCTCGAACTTAGCGGCCAGCTTGTCCAGCCTGCGCTCGTCCTTCTTTGCCTTTTCCGCAAGAGAGCTGTCGGACTTCTGAAAGCTCTTCATGACATGCTCGGCCTGCCTCTTGAGCACACTCCACATAAGCTCTATCTCGGCATCTGCATCCTTGGAGAACTTTTTTTTGCACTCCTTCAGCCTTTTTGCCAGAGAGACAATATTCTCGGCGTGGTCCGCTATCCGCTCGGCATCGTTCGTGCAGTGCATCAACAAGGGCACGATCTCGGCCTGCTCCTCCAAAAGCTGCCCCTCGGTGAGCTTGACCAGATATGCAGTTATCTCACCCTGCAGGTCGTCTATCTTGTTCTCCCTCCTCATAAGTGAGGCATTGAGTTTCTCGTCTGTTTTCTTGGGCAGCAATGACTTTTCCATGGCGAGACTGATCATTTGCCATGCCTCGCCAGTCATGTATCTCAAAGATCCTATGACCTGCTCGATAGCGACATAGGGGGTTCTCAGCAGTGTCGGCTCAAGATGTATCACCCTCTCCTGCTCGCCGGGCCTGAGGGGTATGACAAGGTTGGCAAGCTTTGCGATATGGCCTATGAAAGGCAAGAAAAGAAGCACGTTGAAGACGTTGAACGCAGTATGTGCCATTGCTATATGCCGAGTTACGTTCTCGCCGGTGAAAACATTGCCGGGAGTGATGGAGTCAATGAAGTAGAGATAGATCGGATAGCCGTCGTAAAGTACAAAAAAGAACACGAACATGTATGTCGCGCCGAGGAAGTTGAAAAGGAAATGGGCGAATGCCGCCTGTTTGGAGCTGCGGTTCGCGCCTAGCGCGGCAAGGTTGGCTGTTATGGTGGTGCCTATGTTGTCGCCGATGATCAGCGGCACCGCCGTATAGAAGTTTATCAGCCCGCTGCTGGCCAATGCCAGCGCGATACCTATCGTCGCAGAACTGCTCTGGATTATAAATGTCATGAACATCCCGATGGCCAAGGCACCCAAGACAGACAAAAAAGGCATGTATTTGCCACCGGGCAAAGGAGAACAATCGAAATACGCGAAAAAATCCACCACCGACGGGAAGTCGCTGATCAGTTTAAGCTCGTCGCTCATTATAGTCATGCCGAAGAACAACAGCCCGAAGCCCATAATAGTCGAACCCCAACCCTTCCAGACATAACGGTTCGATACGAACATCGCAAGCAGTCCCAAAGCAATGCAGGGCAGTGCGACCTGCTCGATCTTGAAGGATATAATCTGCGCAGTCACAGTAGTGCCGATGTTCGCCCCGAAAACCACGCCGATAGCCTGGGTCAGGGAAAGAAGCCCCGCATTGACAAAGCCCACCACCATGACCGTGCACGCGCTGGAGGACTGGATGACCCCTGTGACAAGCGCTCCTGCCGTAATGGCGAAGAAACGGTTGCGAGTGAAGAACTGCAGCAACTTCCTCATCTTGTTTCCGGCGACCATCTGGAGCCCGTCGGTCATCATCTTCATCCCGTAGATAAAGATCGCCAATCCACCCAGCACTGTAAGTAAAGTACCCTTGAAACCCCATACGTTCATGCCGAAGACCTTGATCTCGACTCCCCTTGCCTGTATGCCGCGGGCTGGGTCGGCGACCTCGGCTATGATGCTGTATGCTCCCGTACCCGAGCCCACCTTGCATAAAGTCTGGACTCTCCCCTCCGAATCGGTAAGCACACTTGACGGGCTCAATGAAACAGAACGGTTTTTCTCGCCCTCGGGTGTCAGGCGGAAGAACACCGGGACTCCGGCGGCGGGTTTGCCGTCCATACCATAAACGGTAAGCGTTATGGGCTTGGAGAGCCCCTTACCCGAAAAGGCCTCCTGCCTGTCGCCCTCGACAGAAATACCTGAAATGACACGGATAACTTTGGAGGCTTCGGGGAAACCCTCAGGAACCACCCTAAAATATTGGTCTCCTATAAGGGATCCGGTGATTATTCTCGCCCTGACCACCCCTCCATTGTCGCTCAGCGGGCGATCGCAGACTACCTGCAAATCCGATCCCGGAAGCACGTCGAAAATCACGCGCACACCCTCTACAGGATGCGTGGAACCCTTGCCGCCGAAAAATCCTTTGCTTCGGTATGAGAGCTCTACTGTAAGCTCCTTTTCGCATTCACTCGCGGGAAGGGCGCACTGCTTGTCCCCCTGGACAACCTTGACAGTCTCCACCCGTTTTTCTTCCCTTGAGCCTCCACAGCCAGCGACAAGGAAAGACAAGACCAGCAGGCAAACTACGGGATACCGCCCATTGCAGACGATGCTTGAGACCTTTCTGATTCCACCCAATAGATCCATTTTTTCTCCGCCAGTATATAGATGGCGTTCAGCGTTCAAAAACGACACGGACAGCTAATCTAGTGCTGCAACAGGGAAAAAAAAG
>CAZANS010000356.1:0-2764 GCA_964486565.1 uncultured Victivallales bacterium | reverse complement strand
CGGCCCTGGGCCAGATGCTCTTCCCAGAACGCCGGTGCTGCGGCCAGCTGTTTGGTGAATTCGCCGAAGTGGTTGAAGCAGGCTTCCTGGACCTGGTCGCGGCGTTCCCAGAATACGTCGCTGTCGCGGTTGACGTCCGCGGTGAATTGTTGAAACCGACGAATCTCGGTCTCGACGGCAGCGAGATGTTCCGCCAACTGGTGATACACGGCCGGCTGCTCCGCCATGGCCGGGTCCAGTTTACGGGCGATGCGCAGGGCCAGCGCCGCGTCCATGCGCGTGTCACGGGCAGTCATACTCTCGGAATCGTCGACCACGAAGATTATCCGACCGGGATAGGTCAACGTCCGGCGGCGAGTGATGTTGGGACGGAACGCGAGAATCGCCAAGGTCCCCAGGAGGACCATGCGAAGGACGGTCAGCCCGATCACCGACGGCCGCGGCAGGCCTTTGTACTGGTTGCGATAGAGGTACCAGACGCCGACCAGCAGGAGCGGCAGCAACAACAGCAGCCACCATGCCGACAAGGGCGCGGTGAATTGCAGGTCCAGATCGGTTGTGATGTCAGGTTGCACGTGCCGGTCCTCTAGCCTGACTTTCCTAGTTATGCGCGATTTTGGCCGCACTCGCGGCAAGGCATAGTCACGCTTTCCCCGCTACAGTAGTGCTTTTCCCCGACATTTTCCCTGATGGACGATTAGCCCATTCAGGGTATACACTGAATTAATATTTATTTTGGCGTTCTCAGGTTGACTTAGCGGCGAATGCGTATACACTGTCAGTATGGCGACTCTAATGAAGAAGAACTCCAGAGGCAAGACCTACTGGCAGATTGTCGAATCGCGCCGAGTCAACGGCAAGCCGCGACCGGTGGTACTCATGCACCTGGGCTCGGCTGAGAAGATCCTGCAGCGGCTTCAGGACACCGAAGGCAGCCCCGTCAAGGCGAGAGTGCATGAGTTCGGTGCAATCGCCGCACTGTGGGCTTTGGCTGAGCGTCTGAACTTGGTTGAACGCATCGATCGACATGCACCCAAACGAAGGCAGGGCTTGTCCTGCGGGCAATACATGCTGCTGGCGGCGATCAATCGCTGTGTGGCGGCCACCAGCAAGTCCTCCATGTACGATTGGTATCAGACCACGGTCCTGCCCCGATTGATGCCGACATCCAAGAAGTCCCTGGCGCCGCAGCGATTCTGGGATCACATGGGCTATCTTGATGAAGCCACAATCGAGGCTATCGAAGATGAGCTGACCGAGTGTTTGCTTGACGAATGGCAGGTCGATCGCCGGCTGCTGCTGTGGGATGCAACAAACTTCGACACCTTCATCGACACTCAAACCAACGGTGAACTGGCACAACGAGGCCGGGCCAAGAGTAAGCGCTACGATTTACGCGTTATTGGCCTGGCGTTACTGGCCAGTACGGATTTCAACCTGCCGCTGCTGTCCTCCGTCTATCCCGGTAATCAGAACGACGTGACCCTTTTTTCCAATGCCATGCAACGTTTGACTGCACGCTATGAGCGTTTGGCCGGCCAAGCCCAGGAACTGACCTTGGTTTTCGACGGCGGCAACAACTCGCATGAGAACATCATCGCCTTGGAGGAGGCTGGTTACCGTTTCATTACCAGTCTCACGCTGACTGATCACCGTGACCTGCTTGAAGTGCCTTTAGGCAACTACGAAGAATTCGCCGACGAACGTCTGGATGGCACAAGCGCCTACCACACACGGAAAGACATCTGGGGGAAAGAACGCGTCGTCATTGTGACACGCAGCGAAATCCTGCTGCAGGGACAGCTCAACGGTATTCATGCCGCACTGACCAAGAAGCGCCAGGCATTACGTGAACTCAAAGAGAAACTTCACCGAAGCCAGAAACCCGAAGCCAGGGGCAAGGGGTACACCGCTGATTCCATCCGCAAGCGTCTGAACCAGATCATCAGCGGCCAATACATCAAGGACATCCTCAAAGCCGAAGTCGACGAAACCGATGGCAGGCTTGACTTCCGTTTCCGAACCGATCAAGCGGCCTTTGATCGCTTACAGCGTGAGCGATTGGGCAAGCGCATCTACTGCACCAACAACCTGGACTGGTCGACCGAACAGATCATTCTCGGTGGCCGTAGCCAGTATCATATTGAAAACGCCTTCAAGCAGATGAAGGACCCACACTGGGTCAGCTTCTGCCCCACCTTCCACTGGACGGATCAAAGACTCCGAGTGCATGCATTCTACTGCCTGCTGGCCCTCCTGCTTACCTCCTTGCTGCGCCGCGAAGCCGAAGCTCATGACCTGGATCTTTCAGTGGATCGTCTCTACACCGAACTCAGCGGCATTCGGGAAGTGGTCAATCTCTACGGCAATGGCCGCGGACGCCCACGCGCCGAGTATGTCATCACCGAGCAAAACCCGACCCAGCAGCAGCTCTACGACATCTTCGCATTGGACCGCCTCGTCAAAAGCTGACGAAGCGTAGTGTATACAAAAAGCGAGGACATCCTAAAACCACCCTTGCCCCCTCCAGTAGCCGGTGATAACGTCCTGCGAACAGCCAAAATCGCGCATAACTAGGAAAGTCAGGCTAGACGCGGTGAAGTCCACGGCGAAAGAAACAGGACGGCAACGACCCCGAGGCAGAACCCAAAATGGCTGCACATGGCTATCCTCCTGGCGTGACGCAGTTGGCTTTACGGTAACCGGAAAACGCCTGAAAGTCAATACCTCCAGACCACACCGACGGCCTGCTGAGGCGGATCTC
>CAZANS010000355.1:0-2766 GCA_964486565.1 uncultured Victivallales bacterium | reverse complement strand
CGCGAATATCGCAAATATGTCCCAGTGCAGGGAATTGTTGATCTCTACCGGTGCGTTCTCGAATCTGTGGATCTCCTCCAGCTCCAGTCTTCCGTCGGTGAATGTGCCCAGGATCCCGCGCCCGCTTGAAGCGCCCAGATCGAATGCAAGAAATGTCCGTTTCATTTTTCTCTCAGCCTTTCCTTAATCTCGGGGTTGTTTGCCAAATCGAAAGGTGTCTGCTCCTCCTTGTTTTTCCTGCTTTTGCTGGCTCCTGCGCTCAAAAGGAAATCCACCATCTTGGTGTCGCCTCTGGCCGCGGCCCTATGCAGCGGGGTGTTGCGATTGATGTCCATCCCGTCAACCAGTAGGCCTTTCTCAACAAGCAGCGCTGCCACGTCCTCGTGCCCCCCGGACACGGCTCTGAAGAGCGGAGTCTCGCCGTTCTTGTTTGTGAGGTAGATTGATGCGCCCCTGGAGATCAGGAATTTGACCACCTTGATCCATCCGTTTTCGGCGGCGGCGTGCATGGGAGTGTCGCCGTTGACATTTCCGACTGCGGTATTTGCGCGTCTGGCGACGAGGAACTTGACGATCTCCATCTGGTTTGCGAAGGCTGCATTGAAGAGTGGTGTCTGCTTGAAGGTGTCCTGCATGTTGAGCAGTTTCGGGTTGAGGTGGAGTATCACCCTTGTCCTGTCCATGTTCCCGGAAATCGCCGCCGTCTTGAGGGCTTTGAAAGCCTCCTTCTCGTCCAGGAGCTTGATCTCGTCAATAATCACCTGCAAATTGGCGGGAATCCTGCGCTCTTCCGCAGGGTTATCGGCCTCGGCCTCGGCATCCTCGCCGATGCACATTGTCGAGGCAAAGAGCAACGCGGCTATGCAAAACAGAGAGCCAATTTCAAGACTCCCCGTTTTCGTGCGGCTTGCCATATGTTTTCCGAACATCACATCACCATAGTCAATTGAGCTTCGCGAATCTCGTTTGATGCCGCTCGCTGCCGGGCCATAAGCGACATACCCTTTACCTTAAGACCACTTCTGCTGAATTTCAAATGTGGATATCCATTAGAGCCAATTTCAAAACTCCCCGTGGCCGCGCGAGCCGCCGTTTTGAATGCGAGGCCACGCCTATGCAGAAGTGTGCATACCTGCCTAGTCTGTCCCGACTGCGGCGGCGTGGCATTCGCGCCAAAAGAGCTTGCCGCCCCCAGACGAACTTAAACGGTACTCACCATTGACAATCTCTGGTGTGGGGGATATATTTTTGTCCACGACGGAGATGTTTAGGGGGACGGGATGACTTAGTTGACACAGGGAGTGTATATGAACAAGGCCATGCTTAGTGTTGTTTCGGTTGTTATGGGGTTGTCGTTTCTTCTTTCCGGCGTGACGGCGTTGTACTATCGCAGTCTTTATATCCTTGAAAAGGACCGTGAGCCAGAGAGGATAACTATCGAGGTTCCGGTGGAGGATTTGGAGAAGGATGCTGAGCTGACCAGGCTGCATGCGCAGTTGGCCAAGCAGTCCGAATCGCTGGGCGAGGCGGTGGCGCCCGCAGTCGAGCCGGTTCCCGTTGTTAGGCGTGACGCTGCCGATCAGGGTCGCGCCAGGCCTGAGCGGATGAATCTGACTGACATGCGGGCTAACGACCCCGAGAGGTACCAACGGATAGTCGAGCACTACAACGCGATGAACGAGCGGATGACCAGCAGTGTTGAGGACAGGCTTCTTTTCTTCAGCGAGCTGGACACCTCCGTGATGAACGATGAGCAGCTTGAGAACCACAACAAGGTTCTTGAGAAGCTTGCCTTGATGCACGAGTCCATTGTTGCTGCGCGGGCTGCCGACGATCCGGAGCTTATAAGGGAGGCGATGAGGTCGCAGTTCCAGAATTTCCGTGAGCTTGCCTCTCTGATGGAGAAGGAGCGGGACTACCTTATCCTGGACGCTGGAAGGATGATGGGGTTCAGCGATGATGAGGCGAAGCTGCTCAAGGACTACGTTGTCAATGCCTACGAGATCACTTCAGGCAGGGCATTTTTTTGGGGCGGCAGAGGCGGCGGAGGAGGAGGGAGGCCGCCACGGCCGCCACGGCCGTAACGGCAGTAGGTGCCTGGAGGCGAACACGGTGCTTGCAAATGCTGCAAGTGGTGATATACTAATGTATGTGTTGTGGGTCGGGCTGGTTGGTTCGGGGTCAGTGCCGACGTGGTTTACTGAATATTCCCGAGCAATGTTCAAACTATAATAAGGAGAGAGATGATGAGAAGTATGATCATGTTTGTGGCGCTGGGAATTCTTGCGGCGGTGATGGCTGGCTGTTCTTGTTGCGGGATATGCGGCGGGACATGCCCTGTCAAGGGAAATGTCGAGAGTGCCGAGAGTGCCGAGGAGCCGACGATAACGATCCAGCAGGACTGAAGTTGGCGGCAAGGTGTTTTTTACCCCGCTGATTGGGATTATACCTTAATCCGTGAATAAAATGAAAAACCTGAAATAACATTTAAAAATAACCTGTTGGGCTGTAAAATGTTATGGCGGTTCTTGTGTCGCAACAACAATCTTGCCAAAAATGCACTTTCATGGCGGTCATTACCATCGAGCTGTCCGGGCAGCCAGGGAAAAATGAGTCGGTGAGAATAGTGGCATGCCCAAAAAGCCTACACGACAGACAATCTGGAGGATCCCGCGATGAGTGCGCCAAGCAAAGCTTGCAATTGCTTGCCCGTTAAAGTCCGGCATAGACAAAGCCTAACCAGCAGTCTATCACCGAGTCTTGTGC
>CAZANS010000354.1:0-2783 GCA_964486565.1 uncultured Victivallales bacterium | reverse complement strand
AAGAGTTTTCTCATCTTCTTCGGTGTCAGTTCACTCATCTCGCATTGTCTGCTCTGCCTTGGGCAATAGCGTGGACAGCAGCGAGCGCAATCTGTCAACGGTGTACGGTTTCTGCAGGCAACCTGCCAACCCCTTACCGGTGAATCGCGCCGCGATGTCGTCCTCGGAATAGCCGCTGGCAAGGATCACACGCACATTCGGGTTGATTTGCCGAAGTTCCCGGAAGGCTTCTTCTCCGTTCATGCGCGGCATCGTCAGGTCCAGCAGGACAAGGGAGATGTTGTCCTTGCGCTCGCGATACATATTCACAGCCTGCCACCCATCCTCCGCCGTCATGACTTCGAGCCCCAATCGCTGCAACAGCTTGGAGCTGATCGCGCGAACGCTCTCCTCGTCGTCAACGAGGAGAACCGTTCCCGATCCATGCCAATCTCGGTTGGCGTCGTGTCCGGATTCTCGTTCTTCCACCACATCAATCGCGGGGAACAGCACCTTGAACGTTGTGCCTTTTCCGGGTTCGCTGTAAACCAGCAGTGCGCCTTCATGCGCTTTGACAATGCCCAGAAGAGCAGCAAGCCCCAGCCCGCGTCCGGTGAACTTGGTGGTGAAGAATGGCTCAAAGATGCGCTGAATTGTCTCCTTGTCCATTCCGCAGCCCATGTCGGAAACTTCGAGGTAGACATAGGTTCCCGGTTTGTCGGGCGCAACGATGTAGCCATTGGCGAAGTGCTGCTCCGAGCAATCCATCGCGCCGGTGGAAAGGGCGATGACACCGCTTCGCTCGCCGATGGCCTCCGACGCGTTGATGACCAGATTCATCAGGATTTGGCGAATCTGCGCCGGATCGCCGTGCATGCGGGGAAGCACCTTCTCAAGATTCAGGTTCAGAATCGCTTTTTTGGAGATACACGTCTTAAGCATGTGGAGCGTTTCTTCGACAAGGTCTCCCAGGGACATATTGCACCGCTCGACTCGGCCCTTTCCTGCGTACGCAAGCATCTGTCCGCACAAATCCGCCGCGCGCTTGGAAGCGAGAACGATTTCGGTAAAGCTCTCCCTGGCAGGCGAGAGCGGAGACAACTCATCGCGCGCGAGGTCCGCGTACCCCATGATCGCCATCAGGATGTTGTTGAAGTCGTGGGCGATTCCACCTGCGAGTACCCCCAGACTTTCGAGCCGTTGCGTCTGGTGGAGGCGGGTCTCAAATTCCCGGCGGTCAGCCTCCATTTTTTTCCGCTCGGTGATATTGCTGGCCACGTGAACGAAACCAACTAGGGCCCCTGCGTCGCCTATAACCGGATCAGCCGTCAATTCATACCACTGACTGCCCACCTGCAGTTCCATGGATTCGCGCCGGAGCGTCTGTCGCGACCGCACAACGGGGCACTCCGCAATCGGTTTCTGGGTGCCATGCACGATTCCCCAGCAGTGATGACCGACAACATCCTGGGGGGTCTTGCCAAACACGCGCAGCGTCGCCTCGTTGGCCACGACGATCCGCATGTCCTTGTCCAGCATCCATACAGCGCTCTCCAGGGCATTGAATGTCGTCTGCCATTTGATCGCGGCCTCCCGTAGCGCCTCTTCCGCCAGCTTGCGCGCGGTAATATTCTCGAAGGCAATGCCGACCATGTTACCGGGCAGGGGAAACGCGTTGACCGAGAATGATGCCAGCACCATCCGGTCGTCGCCATAGATTATGTCATCGAACCTGATGGGGGTTTGAGTGCGCACCACTTCGGCGTAGCGTTGGGGTATCCCCTGTGCCCGGAGGCCGGGAAAATTCTCGTCGAGCGTTTTGCCGAACACATCTTCCGGCCCGAGGCCGGTCAAGGACTTGACTGCCGGGTTGGCGTAAACCATGCGCAGAGTCCGGTCATCCGAGAGGTCTTCCAAGCGATACAGGTAAAGGCCGACAGGGATATTGTCTGTAATCAATTGCGCCTTGCGTAGTTCCGCTTCCGTCCGCTTGCGCTCGGTGATGTCGGTATGGACGCCGACTAGCGCCGCGATGCGCCCGGTCTGATCCTTGCTCGCATACGCGCGCAGAAGGATGGTCAGGACTCGCCGATCCCGGGCGTACATCTGCACTTCGCCCGCCCACTGCCCGCCGGCCATGATGGTCCGGAATACCTCGTGCCCCACGGACGGATCGACATAGAGAGTCTGCGGGGGGGGTTCGCCGACCATCCCGAAGAGTTCGTCGAAGGCTGTGTTCTGGTAGTAGTGTTTTCCCTCCGGTGTGGACATTCCCACCGCGTCGGACGAGTTCTCCACCGCTTGCTTGAACAGGAGTAGTCTCTCCTCAGTCTGCCTGCGGTCGCTTTGCTTCGACTGTTCGTTCTCCGGTTTTTGCATGGATGGCCCGCTTCTTTCCTCGAGTGCTTGCCCCAACAACCCAACTCTACGGCGGTCGGCCGTCCGCAGCATTTGCCTTGTTGGAGCTCTATTTGATCTCCTTCTCGGCTCCGCAATGCGAGCAGTGTGGAAGCATCGCGTGTCTGACCTTGTGACAGGATGGGCATTCCTCGAACAGGTTACAGCCGCAGGATGGACAGGTGTATGATTCTTCTTGCTCCCCGCGTTCGCCATGCGGAACTATGATCTTATTCACTGTCCGACGGGTCCAGAAAAGGAAACGACGTGGGCCGATCCGTATGGGGTACTCACAAACAGGGCAGAGAAAGCGTTCGTATGCCTCCCGATATTGCCTCGCCAGCCATTGCATCTTTGGAAACGCGATGGTGCGGATGAAGTAGATCAACAGCCGGGCCACCACGATC
>CAZANS010000353.1:0-2803 GCA_964486565.1 uncultured Victivallales bacterium | reverse complement strand
CCCACCGTGTCTTCATCTTGATATAGTCCCCCTTACCTTCCGGCGGAGTCCGGTGCGCGGATGCGAATCTCGCAAACCCGTCGTCGCCCGTTGTGACTGTCACATATACTGTCTCGTTGGAGTTGAAATACTCCCCGCCGGCATTCACAGTGTCCTCACTCATTGCCAGCGCCACATATCTGCCGCGGAAGGCATCGTAGGGGTCTACCGGGGCGGTGCGGAACTTATACTTGGCGCCGTTCCTGATGACATCCTCGTAGCGCACGATCATCGCTGTCGGGAGACCGAGCTGGAGGATGGCAACTGCACAGAAAAAGTGGAGATTGAACTTTTTTGTCTTCAGAAACTCAATATTCATGCTTCCTGCCCTCCTCCTTCAGCGCGCTTGAGCACCGCTTTGCGCCTGACCATCAGCACATTGGCGGCTATAAAGCACGAGCCTATAACTATGAATGTCAACCCTCTTAAAAGTATATCCAGCCCGCTGTCGAAGAACCGCAGGAAAATCAGTAGCGACAGCACGGCCATCCCCATGTTAAGCTTGCCCAGGCGGGAACTCCTGACACCTGCTGCAATCAACGATATTCCGATAAACGCCAGATAGGCGTTGAAGACCAGCATTGCGGGAATCGAGTCGGAGGTGATCCTGGATAACATGCACGACAACAGCGCCGCCGCGGCCGAGGCACCCAGGATCAGCGAGTGGTATTTCCTGCCCCGCATCGCCATGACGACCAGCCAGGCCAGCGGTATATATATAACGACGATTATCGCAATAGCCAGGAGCAGTTTAGGGTGGTCGGTGCCGCCGAACAGCCCGTAATGCCGGTAGCTGTCGTGCCACATCCATTCGTAGGTGGACAGTATTGACATGAAGACCACTCCGACAGGGCCGATGAAGCTCAGGGGGCGCAGCCATACTGTGAAGGCATCGTCGAACCACTCGCTGCCAGCGAGACAGCACAGCGCGAAGAAACCGAAATACGCGAACGCTCTCAGGCTGTGCGCGGTGGACTCGAAAGACACCCCTAGACATATCGTGTAGCATATAGAGAGCGTCCATAAAAGCAGTGCCGAACGTGCCGAGCAACGGCTTGTCCTCACCGAGAACACAATGTGCGGGAAGGCAAGCAGCGACATCAGCCAGAAGTCAGCGATATGCGGGCTGTGCCACGACGACGCGCATGCCCTGACGGTTATCCCCGTCATGAACATCATCGCCACTGTGGTGGAGTTGAAAAGATAGATCAATGGGAAGCTGATGAGCATCCATGCTAAAAGGAAGCTCTCCAGGTCACCCCCGACATGGTAGGTCTGCCCGATTATCGCGATCGAGGACCCCGAGGCAAGCATGGTGAAGGCACCCACGGCCTCTTTCCACACGGCTCCTTTCTCCTTCATCACCGAGTACGCCCCGGCAGCCAGCGCTGCCATCAGGGGCATGAAGGCAAGCACCGTCCTCTCCGGACGACCAAGCTTATCCCAGTTGTGCGCAAGTATAAGAATTATCCCACCGCCGATCAAAAGGGCCCCGAGAATGCCGAATATCATCAGCGCGATCTTCGAGGTGTCAGTCTTGGGAACCTCCCCGTAGTGCCCCCTGATGCGCACAGCGGCATCCCCACTCAAAATCCCCTTCGACACAAGCCCCGGCAACTCACCGTAAAGCCAATTCAGCCCCTTCTTGTCAATACCCATATATCCTCCACCCGTTTCATATTAAAGATAACCAAAGCAATATAATCCGCTCAGGATCGCCTGTCAAGCAAATCTCCCCTAATTTTTCAACTGAGCAAACAAGGCACTCTCTGGCGGGATCGCCGGCAAAACATGTTTACCGACAAGACAGAACGAAGTGAAAGATTCTGCCGAATTATACTTGACATTTTTACAAAAAAACGTTTTAGTAATGTGGTGTAATATCATTGTTTACTCAGTCTTCCACTGCTCTCAAGATCCCGACAATTGGCGTATTCGCTTACCGCAGGGAAATCAAACCTGAGGAGAATATTTCAGAAGATCTTTTGATAATCCAGGAAAAGGGGGTAGATTCACCAGAGGTGAGTTGCGACAATTTAAACACGATAATGAATGGAGACTAATTTGAAGGTATGCAAGAAGAGGTTCAGGGGTTGTGCGAGCCGGGGGAAAGAGGAGCTTGCCTCGTTCATGAGGCGTCTTTACCGTCTGAAATTGACGACCACGCTTGGGGGGAACATCTCGATGCGTCTTCCAGACGGGAGGATAATCATCACGCCTTCGTGCACGGACAAGGGCGAGATGACAGCGGACGAGATTGGCACTGTTGACATGAACGGCAAAATTGTCGGCAAGAGTTTCGTCCCGACGATCGAGACCAGGATGCATATGAAGGTCTACGAGGCCCGCGAGGATGTGGATGTGATCGTCCATGCGCATCCGGTGCATGTATGCGCATTTGCCGCCACGACTGCGGGGATAGACTACAAGGCGACTGTCGAGACCTACGTGATCCTTGGTCGGATAGTCTATGCCAGATATTTCCCGATGGGCTCCCTGGAGCTTGCCGAGGAGGTGGCCTATGTTGCGAAATTCGCAAACTGCGTAGTGATGAGGAACCATGGTGCCATGACCTTGGGGGCCAGCCTTCTCCAGGCATTCGACCGGATGGAGGTTCTTGAGAGCGCTGCGAAGATGACACTTCTGACCGGGCCTGACCTGAGGAAGTTCTACCGCCCGCTGAACAAGACCCAGCTCAAGCAAATAGATGGCATGCTTGCCGGGAAGAAATAATACTGGAGGAAAGATGATCCTGGACAAGTAC
>CAZANS010000352.1:0-2807 GCA_964486565.1 uncultured Victivallales bacterium | reverse complement strand
GCCAGTTCTTCTGCGGAATAGCCATCCTTAACATATATTCCTTTACGTATGTTTCTTAGCACACCACGGGACACATAATAATTGATTTTCGCTTTCAAATTATCAAAATCCCCGTCACCCAGGAGAATAGCGATATCACGCAGACGAAAAACTGTCCGCGGTGATTTATATATCTCCAATTTAAAATCTTTGCTCATCACTAGTAAACCAATAGTTAGATTAATTATTACCTTTAGCTCACTAAACTACGCTGGACTGATGAAAATTCAAGCCATGGGAGAAGAAAAATGCAAGATTTTTCACAATTTGATTTCCATGACATAAGATTTTCCGCAGCTTTCGGTGCATTCGCCGATGGTTTTGAATCCGGTTTTTTTGTATGCGTCTATTGCTGTGGAGTTGTCTGTGTTGACGGTGACCCGGAGGGTTTTGACGCCTTTTTTTCTTATTGCCTGAGTGCATTGTTGCATTAGTTTTGATGCGATGCCTTTTCTTCGGGACTCCTCTGCGATTATCAGGACCCATATTTTAGCGAAGGGCTGGTTTTCTGGTTGTGTGGTGGTATCTTGGGAGTTTTTGCCGATCATTGACCTTGCGGCGAGGATGAGTTTTTTGAAGTTGACCCCGTAGAGTCCGAGGGATGCCTTCAGGGCTCTTGAGTAGAAGTGCCATCCTGAGGGACCTGAGAAGCGGTTGAACTTGTGTTCGTCGCAGGTATATATCAGCACGCCGGCGACCGAGCCGGTGTCGGTTCTCGAGACGATTATGGATTCCGGATCGAAGCGATGAAACAGCTTGATTTTGTCGAGGTAGAAGCGGTAGAGGCTTGCGGGTTTTCTGATGCCCGCGTCGCTGATTTTCGGTGAGATATGCAGAGATGCGATGGCCTCGATGTCTTCTTTTGTGATCTCCATGGGGGTTCCTGCTGCTTTGCCGGGTTATTTTACTGCTATTATCATGAAGTGTGTGAAGAGGCTTTTAGCCGGGATGATTTTAGCCATGAGTCTCAATGATGCGACTGCTGGCTTGATCAGAGTCGGCCATGTTGTCCGGTCGGTCATGCGATATGTGATTTTCACGTCGTTGAATCCTATTTGCAGCAGGAGGTTTTTAAGTTTTTCGGGATTGATCCCTGGCGAAAGGGTGTTGTGGTACTCGGCTAGTTCCTCCATATCCGATCCGAAGCCGGGCTTGTTTTTATGCCTTATTTTATATATGACGTGATAGAAGCGAGTGAAGAAGTAGTTTGGGTCGTGATCGGTATATAGGGTGCCGCCGGGTTTGAGCATTCGGTGGCATTCCCTGAAGGTTTTCTCGTGTTCGAGCAGGTGATGTAGGATGGCGTAGCATGATATGCAGTTGAATGAGGAGTCATTTATTGGCATTGCTTCGGCATCTGCGGCGAGAAGGTGGCATCCTTCAAGATCTGCTGAGACTCGAGTCAAAAGCTTGTCGCTGATGTCTGATCCGAAGTTTTTTTTGAATACCTGGCGACTGATTTTAAGGAGGTTGCCGGTGCCGGTGCCGATATCGAGGAAGGCATCGTCGCCTGATTTTGCGGCAGCATCTGAAAGGATTGCCCTGCAGGCCTCCGCTCTTTTGGGGTTGAATATGCTTTCATTGAGGTTGTACTGCTCGGGAGACTTTTCGTTGTACACCGCACGGTTGGCGGCCTTTATTCTTTTGTCTAAATCGCTCACTCTGGCTTTTCCCGGGATCATGGAGTTATGTTGTCCGTATCTGTCTAGATTCAGCTTTATGTCGCATCCGTTTTACCGTGTGTACTATACATTGCGGCTATGGCGGGTGTCAAGCGTGAATTGAATTTAGCGGATTAGCCTGTATAATTTAGATGGGAGAGATTTTCCGCCGTAAGTATTTTTGGGGTTTTATGAAGCATGGCATGAAAAAAGTTGGACTGGTCATAACGAGGATGATCTCTGGTGGTGCGAGTGAGGTTATCGGGGGCATAATCCGTGGCGGTGCCGGGGTGTATGATTTCACGTTGTACACTGGGCCGGAGGGGATGGATTCCGGGAGGGTGGCGAAGCTGGAGGGATTATGCCGGGTTGTGGTTATCCCTTCGCTGTGCCGTGATATAAGTTTGTGGAAGGACTGGAGGGCTTATGGGGAGCTTGTCTGCGAATTTCGCAAGGGCGGGCTTGATGTTGTCCATACGCACACGTCGAAGGCTGGTTTTCTGGGGAGGCTAGCGGCGAGGCGTGCCGGGGTAGGTAGGATAGTCCACACGCCGCACGGGACGATATATTCAGGCGATGCCATGATCTCGGGTGTGCCGAGGCTTTCGTTTGGGAGATACATTCTTATGCAGGCCGAGCGCTATGCGGGGAGAGGGATGGATGTGCTCACGACGCTCAGCGAGGACGAGAAGCGGGTGTGCCTGGAGCTGGGCTTGTCAAATGAAGGTAACACCGAGGTGGTGTACAACGGGATAGACTGTGAGAGGTTCGCTGCCTGCGGTGGTCGCCGTGCGGAGGCCCGGAAGGAGCTGGGGTTTGACGATTGCGATCTTGTCGTGTCGAGCGTCGGGCGTCTGAGCCCCGAGAAGGGGCACAGTGTCCTGGTTGACGCTGCTGCGAAGGTCGCGGAGGGCTTGAAGACCTCCTCGGGTGCCTTTTCATGTGTCAGGCTCCTGCTTGTCGGGGATGGGTCCGAGAGGGGAAGGCTGGAAAAACAGATGGCAGATGGCAGATGGCAGATGGCAGGGGATTCGGTGATCGGTGATCGGTTATCGGTGATCGGTGGAACAACCAACAACCAGCAACTAACAACCAGCAACCAACGAC
>CAZANS010000351.1:0-2812 GCA_964486565.1 uncultured Victivallales bacterium | reverse complement strand
GCCGTGGCCTCGATCAGCGTGTTCGGCAGGTTATCCCAGAGTGATGGAAGCACAAACGCATCCGCCGCGTTGTAGTAGAGGTTCAGCAGCTTTTCCTCCCTGATTTCCCCGAAATGCCGCCAGCCTTCCGGCAGGACGCTCGTATCGGCACATGGGCCGAAAGTTGCAACGACAAACCCGTCACGTACCATCTCTTTCAGCAACCTCTCTGCTTCGATCAGATACTTGATACCTTTCCGTTCTTCAGTCAGTGCCGCCGATCCGGCGAGAATGATTCTGCGGTCCACGGGCAGACCCAGGACGCGCCGAAGCGCGGCCTTATCCGCGATCGGCTTGAAGACACTCAGGTCCAGCGAATACGGAATATGTTCGACTCGCAGCATGTTGCCAAATCTCTTGCGGGCGCATTCAACCATCCAGTTAGAGGGTCCGACAAACGCCATTCGAGCCGCATTCCTCTCATAGAATCTCTGCCGTCTCTGCCACTCGCCGTCCGGGAGATGCGGAACTGACCCCCAGTTTCCTGCCTGAGGGCAATTACCTTTGCACCCATCCACATACTCTGTGCATTCATAATTCGCGCAACAGTATCCCGTCAGCGGCCACATGTCATGAAGCGTCCAGACAATCGGCGTGTCTTTCGGCAACCTTTCCACCATTGAAAACGTCATGGACTGATACAGGTTATGAAGGTTCACAAGCTCTCGTTTCTTCTTCCTGACATGCCTGGCCACGGTGATGTCCGCCACGCGCTTTCTGAATTTCGACCGCGTTGGATCATTCACGCACAACGAACAAAAGATTCTGAAAACAAGATAGCTCCCGACATCCGGCCATTCCGACATAATGGTGACATCTCTGTCGGGACAGCCTGCAGCGGCAACCCATGTCGCTTCCCACTGTCCCGAAGCATTCAGGGCAGCGATGAGACGACAACACGAGGTAGCAGCGCCTCCTGAAGTCGTGTCTGATATTGCCGTCAGTTTCATGGCAGGTCCCGAAGAGACCGCTTCAAATGCACCTGGAGACCATCGGCATCCAGATCTTCTTTTCAATACAGGCTAACTTTCTGGCCATCCGGCCTGTATGTTGGAGAAGAATGGGACCGTTCAATCATCTCTTCAAAACCCGCCGTCCAAGTGGCTTTTCCCATCTCGCACAGAATCTTCCGCGCAGCTTCGGTCTTTCCGATATAGGCTAGCGCCGCAACTTGCTGCAGTGTACTTGCAATCATGCCTCGGCGGTCATGTCTGGCCTTTGCCGAATTCCACAACTCGCCAAACAACTCATTGATGAGATTCTCCGGGAATACTGAACTCACCTTCTGCGCCATGCGTACAGGCGCACACGGAACCTGCCATCGGGCATTCTTGTGAACGGCGTTGTCTCTTTGTCTTCCGACGGGAAGCACGCGCAACCGGCTTGGGTGATTGTGTACTTGAACCCGGCGTCCACCAGTCCCGTCAACATGCGCCCCATGCTGTTCCGCACTGCCGCATAACCATATACCTCGCAGATGATACGCTCCACAAAACGCGCTTTCCCCGTTTCGAAAAGCCCCAGCAATACGTCCGATTCTGCCCCCCCGACATCGATCTTGAGCAAATCGACACGTTCAGTGATATGATCGGCCAGAAATGACAACCTGTCTCTCCGGCTCTGACCGCCCTCGCTCCCGCTGTCCGCCTCCCCGCCCGGACGAGCGAATATAGGGGCTCCAGTCTGTGGCCATGCCGCTGCTTCAACGACCGTGACATCTTGCAGGTTCAGAGCAGCAACATTGCCGCGAAGGACCTCTGCCATGCTGGGATCCGGTTCGAGAACGATGATACGACAGTTGGGGTACTTTTCCTTGAACCAGACTGCGCTCAAACCAGCGCCTCCCCCGCACTCAAGAATCAAAGGGGTTTTGCTCCGAACCCGAAACTCATAGCAATGACTAAGAAACGCGTTGTCATACGCCTCCGTTAGCCTCTTTCCGTCCAGATAGCGAATACGACCGAAGGGAAACTCGAACTCGCCCGGAATCGGGGGGCGAGCCGCGCGGTCGAACAGGTTGTGCAACCGGTATGCCGTTTCACGGACGAAGCGAGGGCGGATCCCCATCAGAGCCCGGAATCGGAAGTAGCCGCGCGACGCCGGGCCGGAATAGAGTCTTTCGCGGATCGCACCCATCGATCTCTCGGCGCGCCGCCCGAGTTGCTTTACCGATGATTTCACTCGCAAGGGCAGTTGCCGGTGCCACGCCCATCCCAGGAGCCTCGCGATTTCACCGGGCGATCGCCTGAACTGCGCACCAACCATCTGTCGGCCCCATTCCAACCTGATGTGGGCCTGCTCCGGTTCGACGAAAAAGTCGGCGAACCGCCGGCGGGTTCCGCGCTCCCCGCACGCCTCTACGCAGCGCTTCAGCAAGTCCGGATACTTTGAATAGAAAGGATCATTGAGATGGTCTTCTTCCCGAGGCTCTGCAAATCTCCCGTAGAAGGACACCTTGCAGCCCGAATATGCCGCATAGACCACCTGCGATCCCAGCGCATTGGTTGTCATGAATTCAAAACTCCTGAAGATGCAGTTCATACGGATCAAAGCATTCCGGTCATCGATGCAAGCCCCGACAATCCATGGGACGCCAACTTCATCGAAGGCGTCGATCCAGTATCCGTGATCCACGCAGGCCTTGGAAATGCAGGCAACAATACAAGAGAAGCGCGGTGCCAGCCGCGCAATTTGCGCGGCATATTCCCGCTCATTCCACGCGTGTTCCGTATACGGAAGGGAGTGCGCCGGCATAACCAACAAGGTCCCCGGC
>CAZANS010000350.1:0-2814 GCA_964486565.1 uncultured Victivallales bacterium | reverse complement strand
TCCCTGCTCCTGGAGCTTGGCGACCAGCCTGCTGGAAGTCAGGACTCGGCTTATCTTCAGAAGGTCGGTCATATACTTGAGGTTTCTGGTGCCGACTGTCCAGTTGAGCATCACCGGGATTTTGCCGTGGAAAAGGGCGGCATGATACAGCGTCGTCGCGCCGACCGATGCGGGAAACATGATCCCCACATACTTCCCGCCGTCGCCCTCGAAAAGCTTCCGCAAAAGAATCACAGCCATCACGACATCCCTGAATGACCTTACTCCCGAGGTGGAGTCTGCCATGACTGCGCAGGCGGGAGACATGGCGGCTCTGCGGAGAAATATCTCGGGTATCGTGGCTCCTTTGCAGAGGGGGTCGGCGCATTCGTCCTTTCCGGGCTGTGCGAACCATCTGGCCGGGGGCGGAGGCAGCAACAAGGCCTTGTCGGCCATGGCATCCCCGGAGGCCGCTAGAAGCACGTCCGCGACAGTGTCGAGGACATCAGGATTGGACACATTGAACCCGAATTCCGACTCGATCCACAAAGCGAGGTCAATGCGCGAAATTGAGTCCATCCCCAGGTCGTTGGTGATTTTCTGGGACGGCTCGACGCTTTTGCCCCCTGAAAGCTCGATCAGTTTGTTCTCGACCAGCTCGCGGGTGGCCTTAGGAATTCTTGCGGGGTCGAAATCGCTTTGCCGCGCCTGCCCGTCGGGCATCACACGCTCCTTCTCGGAGGACCAGAAATAATACGGGACATAGGTGTTTGGAGAGGCATCCGTGTTGTAGGCTTCCTCGAGGTAGCGGTTCATTTCATTCCTGCCTGCGGAACTTGGGAAATCCCCCGGCTCGGAAAGATAGATGTCCACCTTTCGGCGAGGGGTGAAAAAAAGAAGGTTCCCGGCAAGCACGCGCAAGGCGAACCAGAAGTTCCGACCGACTGACGGGTAGCCGCCGTCAGCCCGGGAGAAGCAACTGCCCCACAAGCCACTTGTCCTCACTATGACAACTCTGGCCCCAGGCGCCTCGGAAAGCAAGGTCTCGACCCCGCTGTTGGCTCCGACCTCCTCGTGTCTTGAACGCAGGATATGCCCCGAGGGGTAGATCAGTACATTCTCGCCCTGCCCGAGGCTCTTTCTGCACTCCTTCAACGCTACGGAGATCCCCTCCAGAGCCTCCGAGCCGTACTTCACCGCATCGGGGATCTCTATCACCTTGTACATCTTGGCAAGCGTGCTGATCACGGGTCGCGCCGCCTGGTCCTTGTCCGCAAGTATGCGTTGAGTGAAACGGGGATGCAGATGGCTCATCAGAATTATCGGGTCAATCAGCGCCGGGTGGTTTGGAAGAAGAAGTATCCTCTCAACGCCCTTCGATAAAATATCCTCAGCTCCATGAATCTTCACTCTGTAGCGAAGCGCAACAAGAAGCCTTACAAAACAACACAGAAGTCTAGTCATTCGGCATCTCCAGTCTCTTAAGCCTCGAGCCTAGCCAGAAGGCGAACACCAAGGCTAGCGCACCCACGATCCCCAAGGAGGTCGTGGGGGCAAACTCGAGAATATTCAACAACGCCATAACCCCCGCCCCAACGGTCATCCCTGCGAACACCGCGAAGTTCGCAGCCGCTATAACCCGACCCTTCATCGCGGGGTCAGGCCTGATCTGTATTATACTCTCAAGAGGGATTAGGTCAACCCCGCCTGCCATGCCGACACAGGCCAGCAAGCCTACCACCGCATACAGAGAGAAACTCTCGGGAACAACATAGGGCACCACCCCCACAAGCACAAGCATGGCGCCCATTATGTATATGGTCGGTATGAAAACCTTGTAGAAGGCATTGCCCTTGGCGATTATGTTGCTGATAACCCCTCCCACGGCGATCCCCATGAGGAATATGATCTTGATGCCCGCGGTAGCCGTCGGGGACACCTCAAACTGAACAATGCCGAGGTTCACGACCAGCAGCGTGAGGACAGTCGCGATGCTCCAGAGGAACACGCTACCGCAGACGCAGAGGCTCAATATCTTGTCGCGGCGCAACAGCATCAACTCCCTTACCGACTCCACCGGGCCGAGCCAGGGGAACTTCGCCTGGCAGGCGTGCGCGGCTATCCGTGGCGCACCGAAGGCAACAAAAAAACCCGCGAAAGCCGCAACAAGCACACAGATCCCCACCAGCAGAATGCCCTGCGGGATGTCCGACCAGGAGGGCTCCTTGAAGTCTATCAGATACCCGGCCAGGGCCATGCCGATGAAGATCGCGGAGGTTGATATGATGCGGACGTAGGAGTTGGCGGTCTGGACGTGCTCATCGGGATACAGCTCAGGTATGGAGCCGTTCATCGAGGGGCTGAAAATGGCCGACTGCGCACCCATGATCGAGACCATAGTGATCATCAGGTACCAGTTCCCTGTCCAGATGCCTAACGCGCCGATTATCATCGCAACGACCTCGACCCCCTTGGCCGCGATTATCACGTTCCCCTTCGAGTACCTGTCCGCCATCCAGCCCCCGTAGCCGGCAGCGAACATGTAGGCCAATGTGAACCCCCCGGCGGCGACAGCCTGGAGCATCGTCCTGCCTTGCATGACGGCAAGCAACAGCGCGGCCTCCTTGTAGAAATTGTCGTTGAAAAGCCCCATGAAATAGCTTATCGCGATGGCGATGAAGCTCTTCCGCGCCTTTCTGACACTGATTTTCAGATCCTGGTCCAAACAACCTCCCTCAAAAAAAATGCCCTCCTGCAAACGACTCGAACGCAACATAAGATAAGCCACAACGACATATAGTCAACTACAGAGCCAATTTCAAAACTCCCCGTGGC
>CAZANS010000349.1:0-2825 GCA_964486565.1 uncultured Victivallales bacterium | reverse complement strand
GAGTCAGGGGTAGAGTCAGGGGTAGAGTCAGGGGTAGAGTCAGGGGTAGAGTCAGAATTGGCAGGACAGATATTGCGTGCTCTTGTTGCCGATCCAATGGGCAAGGCCGCGATTGCCGGGAAACTGGGAAAACCAAAGCCATCTCGCTATCTGAATGAATTGATGTCTCGTCTGCTCCGGGATGGATTTGTCGAATACACCATACCTAAAAAACCCAAAAGCAGCCTGCAGAAATACCGCATCACGGAAAAAGGCGAAAAATATTTGCAGCAAATGAAAATAAAAGAAACGGGGGCAGTTCGGTGAAAATCTCGGATATACTCCTCCTGGATGATCGGCTTACAATACCGGAGCTTGCGGAACAGATCGGTATTACCACAGGGCACGTAGAGAAAAATATCAAAAAATTGCAGAACAGTGACCGGCTTCTCAGGATCGACCCCGACAAAGGCGGACGCTGGAAGGTATTAAAATGAACGACACGGAACTAAAAAACAAGATAATGTCCGCACTAAAGGAATTTCACGGCGGCACTCTCCGCGATAACTCAATAAAACTCCTCTCGACTCTTGGATATACCAGCGACAAGAGCCCCGACATCGGCGATAATCCAGAAGACTTCATCAAATTGCTGAGGGCGCAGGCTCCGAAGGAATTTGACGAGGCGCAATTCAAACAAAAAACCCTCTTCCGCGAATGGGAATCGGCATCCCTTCTCTTCCAGCTTGCCGGCGATGATATCACCGAAGATCCCGGACGTTCCGACAAAGGGAAAATAGACACCTCGAATATGCAGTCCTATGTCTTTTTCGCAGTCTCCATGTCGGGTAAAGATTATCCCCGGGGTGCTCTTGCGAAAATCGCAAGACAGATCAACCGCGTATTCCCGATGCCCGTTATGGTTCTTATCTCCTATGAAAATAAGCTCACCATGGCGATCATCAACCGCCGTCTGGACAAACGCAAGCACCTCGACCGCGATGTCCTCGAAAAGGTAACCTTGATTAAGGACATAGATTTGCGAAATCCGCATCGCGCCCATACTGAGATACTATTCGACTTGTCCATAGATAAGCTGCGGACTTCGAAGCAAGTGGCAACCTTCAATGATCTCCATGCCGCTTGGACGGAAATCCTCAATGTCGAGGCACTGAACAAAAAATTTTACAAGCGCATTCAAGAGTGGTTCTTTTTGGCCTCACAGAAGGTGAAATTTCCGCATGGAGGGATTGACGACGAAGATGTTCGCAACAGGACCGCGCTGATCCGCCTTCTTACCCGGATCGTGTTCTGCTGGTTTGCAAAGGAGAAAGGGCTTATCCCTGAATCGCTATTCGACCCTGCAACATCAGCCGGTGTCCTAAAAAGATTCGAACCACTCTCAGGATCTGACGGCTCCTACTACAAGGCGATCCTCCAGAACCTTTTCTTCCCCACGCTCAGCATACCCCTTGATCAGCGCGAATTTCGCAATGGACGGCGATACAAGGGTGTCAACAAGCACTATATGAGGCACGAGTTCTTCCGCCACGAGGCCATGTTCAAGGACCATGAAGACCTAGGCCGCCTGTTCTCGGGAATCCCATTCCTCAATGGCGGCCTTTTCGAATGTCTCGATTCAGGCACCTGCAAAGAGAATGAATTACGTGTGGACGGTTTTTCCGATGTCGCCGACAATCAGCCGCTTGTCCCGAACATCCTTTTTTTCGGGAAGGATATTGACGCTGATCTCAGCTCGGCTCTCGGTTCAGACAAAAAGAGTTCAGTAAAAGTGGACGGGCTCTTCCGCATCCTTGAGGCGTACAAGTTCACGATCTCCGAAAACACTCCGGTAGAGGAGGAAATTGCGCTCGACCCAGAACTGCTAGGCAGAATCTTTGAAAACCTCCTTGCCGAGTATAATCCCGAGACAATGCAGACCGCACGCAAGCAGACCGGCTCATTCTACACCCCGAGAAACATTGTTGACTACATGGTGGACGAGTCGTTGATTGCGTATTTGGATAATGCATTGGGAGCGCGGGCGTCCCGCCCGGCGAAATTACCTGAGGGGGCGCTCGTCTCAGGCTGCGATCTTTGGAGCGCGGGCGGGACGCCCGGCGATATCTCGGACGGCTATGCCTCCGCCGGGCAGGATGCCCGCGCTCCAAAATTTCTCAACTCACGCGAGCATATTGACACCACCCGTCATCATCTGCCGCATTGGGAACAGAACGGAGTCGCGTATTTCGTAACCTTCCGCCTTGCGGATTCATTGCCCAAGAATAAACTTGACAGCTGGCGTCAGGAGCGAGAGGCATTCCTTTCGAAATGTGACGATCCTCCCACTTGCGGGCAGGAAGAGGAATATCAGGAACGGTTCGGCAGTTCAATCGACAAATTTCTTGACAACGGTTCCGGAAGCTGCGCCTTGCGTTCCGCGAACATCGCCAAAATCGTTTCTGATGCTCTCCGGCATTTCGACGGTGAACGCTATTCCCTCTATTCTTTTGTTGTGATGCCCAATCATGTCCATGTCCTTTTTTCGCCATTAGACGACGAATCGCTTCCCGATATCGTGCATAGCTGGAAAAGTTACACCGCAAAGCTGATCAATAAGGAACTGGGTAGAACAGGCGCATTCTGGCAGGAAGACTACTGGGACAGAATCATCAGAAGCCAAAGACATTTCGACTTCATCTGCAAATATATCGGGGAGAATCCGGGGAAAGCCAAATTGCGAGAGAATGAATTCGTATTGGGTGCGCCCGTCTCGGGCGGCGAAGTTTGGAGCGCGGGCGTCCCGCCCGGCGATCTTGCTTCTTCTTTTCTTTCTTCGCCGGGCG
>CAZANS010000348.1:1609-2825 GCA_964486565.1 uncultured Victivallales bacterium | reverse complement strand
TGCCGTGATGAAAAATGTACTCTTACAGCTAGAGCGCAAGCGAATGCCATTGTGCGCCGCTCCCCGTCCCCGCCGCTCCCTTCTAGATTCCCCAACCTACCGACTTCTAGTCGGTAGTGGTTAAGTTAATAACTAACCCCCCCCTACCTCATTTCCTGCAAGCGCGATTCAGATTTGCGACTTTAGACATGTAGTGTCGCACTTTTGCAGCGTTTGTACAGAGAACGTGAATACAGGACTGCTCCACATGGACCGCTGCGTGGTAAACATTCGGTGAACCCAATTGGACAGCTGTGTTAGATATTGTACGAGGCAGCCCGGTTTATCTAGCAGCAGAGGTGGTTGCGGAAGTTTTTGTTTAGAGGGGTGACCCAGATGGATTTGGTTGGTAGTTTTGCTTGGTTGACGCCGAGCTTTCCTCTTCCTTTTGTTTCGCCGAGGCGAGACCAGTTTGCGGCTTTGTAGCAGGTTCCATGGAAACGGGGCAGTTCTACGAATGTTTCGGCTAACACGGGCGTGTAACCATATCGATTTTGCCAGTGGCCGGGGAGGATGCGAGTGGCCATGGACAGCAGCTTGGAGGCTAGATTTCTTGATTGGACCCAGGGCAGAATCAGGAATCTGGCGTTGTTGACGATTAGGTGTAAGTTACGTTCCCGCTGTTTTGCGGTCCAGCCGATGTAGTTGTCCCTTGGGGCTGTTTTCCATGCGGCGGCACCGAAACCAAGCAAGGCTACCGGGCGTCCTTGGGCCATGGCGAAGTATCGCAGCTGTGCTCCGGGTAACGGTTGATAGCCCAGATAGTGGTAGCGTTCGATGTATTCGTTCCATAGGTGCGAGGCTTTGCTTTCGACGACAGGCTCCAGACAAAGCCCATAGAGCTTGCCGGCTGAGCTTTGGATTGTGAACAGGTCGGGTTCGGCCTCGGGGGTGCGGCGGCGGTATCGCTTTCCGTTTCCGTTGGTCTGTGTCGGTGAAGGCAGTTCGATTAACCCGCCTGCTTGCATGCGTATCATGGCAACTCGGCAGCTCATCTCTTTTTGCAAACCATCGGGTTTGAGCCAGTTGAACTCCCGGCATACCATACGAGAGAGTCGTGCGCGGTTTGCTTTGGGATTGTCGGTAATCAGTCGCCGTATGGTCTCGATTTCCTTAACGCTAAAATCTCGTCCGCAAAACCGGTGCTTGCTCGGTTTGCTCATGATGAATTTTTCTC
>CAZANS010000348.1:0-1509 GCA_964486565.1 uncultured Victivallales bacterium | reverse complement strand
TGCCCGTTTTTGACCAGGACCATGGCCTTGTAGGCGCTGTAGCGGTCCACGACGATGACGCCCATGGCATCCTCGCCAAAATGTTTGTTCGGCACAGAAGCCGACCGGGTCGGGTCCAATACATAGACCACGGTAGTTTCCGACCGAAAGACCCACAAATACCACTTGTGACCTTGCTTGCCCTCCACCTCTTCGAATACCAGCCAACGTGTCTCGTCCGCATTCCACAGCGACTCAGAAACATTCTGGGTTATCAGCATCTCGTAGAGCGGCTCGAACAACGGGCCAAGACGTTTCAACCCACCGGTCACCGTGCCTTGGGCAATGTCGAGATTCAATGTTTGGCGAAGCTCCGCCAGAAGCCGATAGGTCGGGCGCTGGTAGAGGAATTTGTCCAACAGTATTGTGACCCAGGACAACAAATGCAATGACCCCTTGGGAATCAGCTTCGCCGGTCCCGGTGCCGTGATTATGCCCGGATTGCCTGGACATTTGCAGGTCGGATGATAGCACTTGCGTTTGATGACGCGGTTGTGCGCCTTAACCTCGATGACCACCTCTTGGGAGTCCTCGGTCCAAGGCAACTCCTCGAACGGCAACCCGCAGCATGAACACACGCTTTGTTCCGGCTCCAATGTGCAGTCGACATTCTCGACGGGCAAGTTTTCGTGGAGTCGACGACCATGTCCACTGCCACCCGGTTTCTGGCCGCGTTTACCTTTTTTATCTTTTTCATTTGGCGTACCACCGTCACGTTTGCCCTTAGCGCCACTCTCTGATTTACGCCCAAACAACTGGCGCTCTCGAAGTAGCACCTTGGCCTTGAGCTCCTCGATCTCAACAAGCAACCGAGCTTCTCGCTCCTTTGCCATGCTGTGCATACCACGCCAATACCCCACCTCGCAGCGCAAAGTATTAAGGTCGATGCAATGGTCGCAATGCGGCCCTACTCCAGCATAAACCAACCCATCCCCAGACGACATAAGCTCTGGTTTCACCTCATTCAGCGCTGTCCGCGAAGCATCCATTGCTTCGACTCTGCCACATCTTTAAATATGTGTCCCGCTTTTTTTTGATTGGGTTTACCGAATGTTTACCGTTGGCAGTCAAAAAAGCTTGTAGAAACAGGCATTTGGGGTTATGATCAAATTACATTAATATGTAATGTTATCATTATGTAATTTGATCATCATGCACTTGGAGGGAAGAAGATGCAGGCAAAATCAGACCGATTAGAGACTATTGGGGCGATGATTTACAAAAAAAGGGCTGTTTCCTTTGATTCTGTGAGTCGTTCTGTGCTCTGTTCATCCGTAACCTTGCGACGGGATTTGAAAACACTTCAGGCGATTACCAGTTATACACACCGAGGGACTTATTTGACGCTACTGGATATACCTACGTTTGATAAGCATGGCATCTGGTTTTTCAGAGGGATTGGATTTTCGAAATTTGGCAGCAGCCTTGAGCTTATTGTTAGTGTTATCGAAAATTCAGAGTATGGAATTA
>CAZANS010000347.1:0-2827 GCA_964486565.1 uncultured Victivallales bacterium | reverse complement strand
AGGGGGATCCCTCCGCAGACCCATTCGTCGGCGCTCTTGTGGGTGTTCTGGACGGCGGCCATGTATCCGCTTTTTCCTGCGCCAACCAGAGCGGCGGCGGTGTAGCCGAGGCTGTAGCAGTAGTCGGCATCGTAGTTCGACGGCGCGGCACACCGCCCTTCGTAGCCGAAAAAGTGAGACTGTGATGCAAACTTGCCCTTGTACTTGCCTTCCGCCTTCAATTCCGAGAGCCTGATGCCGACAATCTCGGCAAGAAGCTTCTCTGTCTCGATAAGCGACACCTGCACATTGCCGTGGGGGTCGCGGTCAAGCATGAGCTGTATCTGGATGTTCACCGGAAGCGAGCTGAAAACATATGAGGCATCCTTCGAGAGGTGCCTGTTGACGAACGCCAGCTCCTCCGAGCGGCCCTTCAACCTTGAGAAAGCTTCCTTTTCCCTTGCGAGCAGCTCATTCAGCTCAGATATGAGCGAACGTGCATCAGGGATGAACTCTATCAGCCCCTCCGGCACAAGCACCACGCCGAAATCCCCCTCCTTCTCGCTCCGCTTGACTATGACTTCAACGATATCGGTGACAATCTCCTCGAATGTCTGCTTCTTCTCAAGGACCTCCTCACCTATCAAGGCCATATTGGGATGGGTCTGCAGCGCGCATTCCAACGTGATATGCGATGCCGAACGCCCCATCAGCTTGATGAAGTGCCAATATTTCTTTGCGGAATTCGCATCGCGCTCGATATTGCCTATCAGCTCGCTGTATACCCTACATGCGGTGTCGAAACCGAAGGATGCCTCGACATAGTCGTTCTTGAGGTCCCCATCTATGGTCTTCGGGCAGCCGATGACGCTTATCCCTGCGTCTGTGGCGGCATAATGCTCGGCAAGCAGGCAGGCGTTGGTGTTGGAGTCGTCTCCTCCGACAACGACCAGTGCGCCGATGCCTAGTGCCTTGCAGTTATCCTTTGCCTTCTCGAACTGCTCGGTCTTCTCCAGCTTCGTCCTCCCAGACCCGATCATGTCGAACCCGCCAGTGTTGCGGTATGAATCAACTATATCTATGGTTATCTCGATGTATTTGTTGTCAACCAGCCCGCTGGGCCCGCCAAGAAATCCGTAGAGCATGCAATCCGCGTCCATGGACTTCAGCCCGTCGAAAATCCCGGCTATGACGTTGTGCCCGCCTGGAGCCTGGCCGCCGGAAAGGATCACGCCGACATTCATCGTGCTGCCATGCGCGCTCCCACCGCCGCCGCCAGAAAAGACCACACGTGGCTTCCCGAAATTATGTGGGAAAAGCTCCTTGATCTTGTCGCTGTCGGAAACCGAGGTGGTAGCCCCGCTCTCATCAACTCTTACCGAGGCGCCATCCCTCAACGCCTGAGGCAGCTTGGCCTTGTATTCCGCACGAGCCTTCTGCAATACCGAGATTCCCATATCTAAATTCTCCTGTAAATTATGCTGTTACCTTTCTCCGAGGACAACGTCACACCGCGAAGTCCGCATTAAGTTATCTTCAACCCGCAACCTTGCAACAAAAAAAACTGATTTTGATACAATTTCATGCCAAAGAGCCAGTTTCAAACAACAAACAAATGCAGAGACTAACAGGATCCACGTGCGCGGCGGGTCAATCCCCTTTGGCGATGGACTTCAGCTTTCTGTAGTCGGTCTTGCCTGATCCCAGGAGTGGGATATCGTTTACCTTGACAATTTTTCTGATGTTGTGTATTGGGGAGAGTCCGGCCTCTTTGATTGCCTTGTTTGCCTGTTCGCGTGAGATGTCTGCGATGGTGAAGAGAGTCAGCTCTGGGATTTCGCCGTCTGGAGTGTCCACTGCGAGGGGTGCCGGGTCGTCCTCGGAAGCCCGGAATTTCCGGATGAGGACATCTTCGACGGCCGGCATTGACACCATCTCCCCGCCGAGCTTGATGAAGCGCTTGAGCCGTCCTTTGAAGAAAAGTATCCCTTCCGGGGTCTCCTCGACGAGGTCCCCGGTGCGGTAGAACTGTTTGCCGTCGTGCTCGACGAAAGGCGAAGGGCCGTCGTATTCGAGGTATCCGCCGAAGACGCTGTCCCCTCTGACGAGCAGCATCCCGCGCCCGCCCGGCTTGCATGCCTTCCCGGAAGACTCGTCAGCCAAGACGTACTCGAGTGAGTCCATTACCTTGCCTATTGAGTAGGGCACCGGGTTGTCTGGGCGGTTTACGGAGACGACGGGGGAGCATTCGGTTATCCCGTAGCCTTCCAAAATGGTCATGGCTGGGCACATGTGCTCGAGTTTTTTGTATACCGGCTCGGGGCACTTCTCCGCTCCGGTGACTCCTAGGCGCAGGGTCTTCAGGTCGCCGTCTGACGCCCCCTTCAATATGCCGTTGATGAAGGTCGGCGTCCCGGCGAGTATCGTGCTGCGGTAGTTCTTGATCAGCTTGGCCAGGGTGCCTCCCTCCGTGGGGTTGGGATGATAGAAGACCCTCAATCCTGTGAGCAAGGGGGTTATCGAGGAGATGGTAAGCCCGAAGGAGTGGAATGGAGGCAGGAAGCCTATCATCGAGTCGGATTTTCTCAAGGCGCCCGTGGCTATGATGTCCCGGATGTTTGCGAGGATGTTCTTGTGAGTCAGCGGGACTGCCTTTGGAAAGCTCTCTGACCCGCTGGTGAACAGCACCACGGCGACATCATCCCCGGTGCCGGCGGCCGCGAGCTTCCTGAGGGGTTTCCACCAGAAGAGCGACTTAAGCTTCGCGCACACCTTCTCAGGGAAAGTGAGAGTCTCCCTCAGAGGCTCGAGATAGACGAAGCTTTGTTCGATCCCCTCGAATGAAAGT
>CAZANS010000346.1:0-2848 GCA_964486565.1 uncultured Victivallales bacterium | reverse complement strand
AACTATGTCGACCAATTATGCTTCACTTTCCTCCGAACTCGGCGCGCGCAGAGCAGAATAGTTGATGGAGGGGAGCGGGATTTAGGTCAAGATAGGTGATGGACGGGTATAGGCGTCCATCGGATAGCGTGGCGGAATTGCCAGAGTGGCCTATCGAACCGTATGGTGGTCGGGAGGTGTTTTTCTTGTGGGGTGATGCCGGGATGCGGAGAGAGAGACCGGTGGTGATCTACATTTTCAGGACTCTGTCCAGGTCGGCACGTATGGGGTCGATCAGTGCCGCATCCATGTGTCCAGCTTGGACCCTGGCTTGGGCCTTGGGGATAGCTTCCCGGATGAATGCTTCGGCTTTGGGCCGGTCTCCCCTTTTTTCATAGACCAAGCCGAGACCGTTGAAGCCGTCCGGCATATCCGGTTGTGCGAGCGCGAGCTTTTTAAACACCTCTTCGGCTGCATCGAGATCACCTGCCTCGATCAGGTCGAGTCCCTGATTCCACCATTCGATATCATCTTCTTCCTCAAGTGGACGGATATGTGGATACTGTTTCTTTATCTGTTCCAAGTAGTCATCAAGATTCATGAGGAGGCCCCTTATGCAAAATATTCTGAACACAAAGAAGCTATACGACTGGCAGGAGAAAATCGACAAAGAATTGGCGGAGGCGGTGCGGGCAGGAGCGTGCCTGTACTGCGGTGCAAAGCTACATTGTGGAAATTATCCCCGCAAGCCACGAGGCGGACCCGAGTGGGACGAACGCTACAGCTTCGACTGTTCGCGGTGCCGCAAGCGTCACACACCGCCATCGGTGCGTTTTCTTGGGCGCAAAGTTTATGTCGGTATCGTTGTAGTTCTGGTGGCGGCGATGATGCACGGGCCGAACGCTCGTCGTGTCGCCGTGTTGCATGAGGCGCTGGGCATTGATAAGCGGACGCTCTTGCGATGGCGCCAGTGGTTTTTGGAGGTGTTCGTTCAGACGCCGTTTTGGAAAGCGAACCGGGCTCGATTCATACCGGTGCTCAACGAGGCACTGATGCCGTATTGCCTGGTGGAATCGTTCAACGCAGAGGGGAGGGCAGGGCTGATAAAGCTGATGGATTTCCTCTCTCCGATTACGACAACTTCAGGGAAGGGGGTGGTCGCTATGTGAGGGTGACATATTTTCCGCAGAGGATGCGTGGCGACACGGTCATCGGGCTTCTGTAGAAGGTAGGCATCGCAAGCAAAATGGCTCGAGAGTCGGGCCAGAAAGGAGACACGCGATGCCGAAGGAACGGAGTATATCGAGAGGGGATCAGCGCTGGGCGCATTTTCGCTTCAGCATAGTGGGGCCGCTGCTAGCGGCGCCGCCGGAACAGGGGGAGTTGCAGGGCGAGCTGAAGCGGCTGGCGCAGAAACACTGGCGTCATCCAATCACGGGAGACTGGGCTGTTTTCGGGGCCTCAACGATCGAACGGTGGTACTATCAGGCGTTGCGTTCGCCGAAAGATCCGGTCGGGGTTCTCTCGCGCAAGATCCGCGAAGATGAAGGCACTCACCCGAGCCTGAGCCTGCCGCTGCGTGACGCGATCCAGTCGCAGTTCCAGCAGCATCGTGACTGGAGCTACCGGCTTCACAGCGACAACCTGGTCGTGCGCGTGGAACAGGATCAGCGGCTGGGCTCAATGCCCTCCTATGAGAGTGTGCGACGCTACATGAAGGCGCACGGCATGCTGAAGCGTCGGAGGTTGGGCGGCAAGCGCAGGACGCTTGGCGCTGAGGCGGCCGAGAACCGCTTTGAGAACCTGGAGGTCCGCAGCTACGAGAGCGCGTATGTCAATGCGCTCTGGCACCTGGACTTTCATCACGGATCGGTGCCTGTGCTGACCTCACCGGGCGAGTGGGTGTACCCGCTGCTGCTGGGGGTACTGGATGATCATTCGCGGCTGTGCTGTCACGCGCAATGGTACTTGAGCGAAACGGCCGAGAAGCTCATCCATGGGCTTTCACAGGCTTTTATGAAGCGCGGCATGCCTCGGGCATTGATGACCGACAACGGCAGCGCCATGACCGCACATGAGACGACGCAGGGGCTTATGCGGCTGGGCGTCGTGCATGAGAGAACCCTGCCTTACAGCCCGTACCAGAACGGCAAGCAGGAATCCCTCTGGGGGCCGGTTGAAGGGCGGCTTTTAGCCATGCTCGATGGAGTCAAGGATCTGACGCTGGCGAAGCTGAACGAGGCGACGCAGGCGTGGGTCGAGCTGGAGCACAACCGCACCGTGCAGTCTGAGGTCGACTGCGCGCCCCTGGAACGTTTCATAAACGTCAAGGATGTTGGCCGACGATGTCCGGAGAGTGAAGTCCTTCGCCAGGCGTTTACAGAGGAGCTTTCGCGCACGCAACGCAAGAGTGATGGGACCATCAGCGTGGAAGGTGTCCGTTTCGAGTTACCCTCCCGCTATCGGCACTTCGAGAAGGTGACGGTCCGCTACGCGATCTGGGATCTGTCGTATGTTTACCTGACCGATGGGCGCAGCGGTCAAGTGTTGACGCGGCTGTACCCGCAGGACAAGCAGAAGAACGCCGATGGCCATCGGCGCACCAAAGCTCCCCTCGTTGAAACATCGAACATGATCGTGGAAGCATCCTCGGGGGAGATGGCGCCATTGCTCAGCAAACTCATTGCCGAGTATGCCGCTACGGGACTACCGCCGGCCTATCTGCCCAAGGATGAAATCAACCCAAAAAAGGAAAAGAACGATGAGTAAAAAAATGTTGGCTCTTTACAGTCTGAAATACAACCCGTTTTGCCAGGAAGTGCCGGTCTCGGCCCTGTTCACCTCTTCGGCGCTCGATCACTTCTGTTGG
>CAZANS010000345.1:1258-2862 GCA_964486565.1 uncultured Victivallales bacterium | reverse complement strand
GCCAACAAGTTTCCATGACGTATATTCTATTACCGATGATGTGCTCGACGACCTTGTTTCTGGCTGGAAAGGAATTGGTATCAACGATATTGATCTTATAGCGGGCGGGCCTCCATGCCAAGGCTATTCTGGCATAGGGCATAGAAGGAGCTATAAGGTCGAGAAGGAAAAAATACCCTCTAACCACTTGTTTAAGGAAATGACCCGTATTATTTCACGGCTCCGCCCCAAAATGTTTCTGTTCGAAAATGTCAAGGGACTACTGTCGGCTCGGTGGACAGCCGATGGCTCCAAGGGTGAAATTTGGAATGCTGTACAGAAAGCCTTCCGAGAGATAAATGGAGGAGAATATTACGTTGACTTTCAACTGGTTCAGGCAAAAGATTATGGGGTTCCCCAAAATCGTCCACGTATCCTTATGGTCGGAATGCGTAGGGATTTGAACTGGCAGCATCTCAAAGATGATAAAATTGCATCAGGTTTGCTACCCGACAAAAATGGCACTCCTCCGAGTATCGAGGATATGTTGTCAGATTTAGTGGATCCTGATTATCTGGACAAAAAAAGCACGAACAAGTATCTTTGCGATCCCCAAAATGATATACAAAGGAAATTGCGCACCTCTGCCGACGGCAAACATGTCGCACTTAAAGGGGAGCCCCTAGCCGAACAAGAGTATTCGAATCATGCCCCCAAAATTCGGGAGAAGTTCCAGCACATGCTTGAAAACAACGGAGAAATCCCCGAGTGCATGCGCACAAAAAAGTTTGCCCAGCGTGTGCTCCCGCGCACTTGGGATGAGCGTGGACCCTCCATTACAGTCACTTCCCTTCCTGAGGACTATGTTCATTACTGCCAGCCGCGCTCATTGACAGTTCGTGAATGGGCGAGGTTACAGATGTTTCCTGATTGGTATCAGTTCAAGGGCTCACGCACAACAGGTGGAATTCGTCGTGCAGGCAATCCTCACGCGGGAATCTGGGATCGTGAATGTCCGCGTTATACCCAGATAGGCAATGCCGTGCCTGTCGAATTGGCGAGGAAGGTCGGTATACATCTTGCAGCTATTATCAGGAAAGCAACTAGATGAAACGGGAATTGTCTGATTTAGAAAAGTCCAATCTTTCCGTCATTCGCGATTTTGCGACTGATATAGCTTTCCTTTATCTGACTCCCACTGGTATTAAAAAAGCTTTGCTTGATGCAGTCTTGCCAGTTCGGACACTTCTGTCAACACAGAATATTCACAGCTACGATTCCCAGGCTCAGGGGCCGGAAAATAAAGTTGAGATTCCTGCTATGGTTCTAAATGATAATTCCATCGTCAAGACACGTGCCTCTCTTTACAGGCCGATAACAAAGAAGGGTGACCCTAGAATATGGTTTTCTTGTTTGGGGCAACACGCTTCACCCAATGAAGTTCTTGCTTTGTTCGTCTATGAAGGCAGCTTGCATGTAGTTAACCTTTCTAGATGTTCATTCTCTGGATTAAGGGCAATGAATCGAAGGACAGAAACATTGGAATATTTCGCTCACATGACGGATAGCGTAAATGCCACGGCGATGGAATTACTTGGCTGCCTTAGGAAATTGGCTCAGGCGGG
>CAZANS010000345.1:0-1248 GCA_964486565.1 uncultured Victivallales bacterium | reverse complement strand
CTGCTGTCTGTAAAGGGGACACTGCTATTGGTCGAACGATTGAAAATTCGCTGGGGCTTCAGATCAATTCGAGCAAGGATCCCGATTACAAGGGAATAGAGATTAAATCGGCCCGAGGGAAATCGCTACACTCCTCCCGTCAAAACCGCGCAGTCCTTTTTGCCCAAGTGGCAGATTGGAGCATCAGTCGCTACAAAAGCAGTTCTTCCCTTCTTGATGCTTTTGGATATTACAAGAATGGAATACATAAACTCTACTGTACTGTCGCCATAGGCAAGCCCAACTCTCAAGGACTTCAGCTTAAGCTGTTGCATGACACGGGTCAACTTGCAGAAATCCATACCGAATCTCGGCCTCAGGATGTTGTTGCATGGGAGCTGGATAATTTGCACAAAAGGCTTAACCATAAACACCGAGAGACATTTTGGATCATAGCCGATACGGTAGTCGCCCACGGGGCAGAATGTTTTGTATTGAAATCTGTCAGGCATACTAAAAATCCCAGCTCATCGCAATTCGACAGGCTCCTTGAAGATGGATACATAACGGTTGATCATTTGATAAAACGAAATCCCTTAGGCTGTGTCTCGGAGAAAGGTCCTTTGTTCAAGTTGCCAAAAGAAAAAATTCCAGAACTATTCTTGTCTAAGACACAGTGTTATTCTCTTTGAGCCGATGCCTTGCTGGTTATTCTTTTGCCACTGAGAATTCGACTTCAGACATCTTGATGTCGCAGTCATAGCCAGCCTCGAAGTCGCAGAAACGGAGAAGGGGAGAAACGGAGAAATCCTAATATCTAAAACCTAAACAAATCCGAAATTCAAATCTCAAATTTCAAAACAGTAGGGCGGAGGTTTTAGGTGTCAGGAAGGGTCAACAGGGTCAATGGGGTCATTAGAGACGATAGGGGAAAATCGAAGAGATTCGGGTGTAAGAGTAAGTGTACGAGTACGTGTAGGGAATACTCCGTTCTTGCACGGTTTCTCCAAGGCGCTTCGCGCAAAAAATCCCCGAGCCAAAGGCTCTTTGGACTGCTGTGCCCCTGCACAGCTTTCCTTTTCAAGCCAAAGCGGCACAGGGGTGCCGCACTCCAAGGCCTGCGGTGCGGAAAAAACGACGGCAAGGAAGGAATATAGTAATCGGTGATCGGTAATCGGTGTTGCTGGGATGCTGTAGTACAGTGAACCAACAACCAGTAATCGGTGCATTTATAACTTTATAACTTGAGCACTTCAGAACTTCTTTGCC
>CAZANS010000344.1:1065-2874 GCA_964486565.1 uncultured Victivallales bacterium | reverse complement strand
CAATCGGAGAATCGGAAAGATCCGAGCGTGCGAGTAAGGGCAAAAAACGCAGGCTGAAGCCTGTAGTCCAAAACCCGCGCGCAGGAAATACTCCGTCCATTTATCCCCTAAAAATTGTAACTGCTGATCTCGCAAAATCATTATTGTTAAATTTGCGAACTTCGCAAAACGGGGATAGATTGACGGGGAAGAACCAGAGCTTGGTGCTATGCCGCCCGACGATAAACGCTGAACGAGGACCACAAATGTCCAATAAGGAAGCCACAGCCCGGATCAAGGTCAACCGACTGCTCGAAGCAGCCGGCTGGCGCTTCTTCAACGATGACAACGGCAACTTCCACTACTTCAAGGCCTACGTAACCAGCGGGCAAGTGCGCGACATCATTGATCACCGCCTGTTCACCGACCTCGCCACCAACCCCGTATTCTCAACGCGCGACTTCCGCGCCGTGCCCGAGAAATATCGGTCCCTCGTGCCGGAGTATGTCAAGGATTATGTGTCGCTTAACCAATTCGCAGCGTGATTTATGGTCGTTTATGAAACAGTCTCTAATTGCGGCGGAGTTGACTTCAACTCAAATCAGAGGTTACTGCCATGAATAAGCCAAAGATTAGCACCATTGCGGTTCAAGGAACATCCATCAGCATCCTTTCGCAGCCTGACGGAGACTACATTTCGCTAACGGACATGGTGCGGAACTTTGATGGAGCAGGTGCACTGATTGAACAGTGGCTCAAGAGTAAGGATACAATCCTCTTTCTAGGGGTCTGGGAACGGATCAATAACCCCGGTTTTAATTCCCTCGAATTCGAGGGAATTAGAAATGAGGCGGGTCGAAACAGTTTTTTCCTGTCGGCCAAGAAATGGATCGAACTGACCGGCGCCAAGGGGTTGGTTGCCAGTGCCGGCCGCTACGGCGGAACCTTCGCCCACAAGGACATCGCCTTCGAGTTCGGCTCCTGGCTGAGCCCGGAATTCAAGCTCTATCTAATCAAGGAGTTCCAGCGTCTCAAGGATGCGGAAAACGACCGGTTGCGGCTGGACTGGAACCTCCAGCGTACGCTGGCCAAGGTCAACAACCGCATCCACACCGATGCCATCAAGGATGCCTTGCTCCCTGCCGCGGTCACCAAAGCCCAGGCGGCCATTGTCTATGCAAATGAGGCGGACCTGCTGAACGTCGCCCTGTTCGGGCAGACCGCCAAGCAATGGCGGGACGCGCATCCCGACGCGGACGGCAACATTCGCGACCAGGCCACGCTGGAACAACTGGTGGTCCTCAGCAACCTGGAAAGCCTCAACTCCGTGATGATCCGCCAAAACTTGCCCCAATCGGAACGTCTGGTCACATTGAACCAGATCGCCATCACGCAAATGCGCTCATTGCTCACAAGCGTTTCCATGAAACAGTTGAAAAGATAGCCACAAAAAGCACAAAAAACACAAGCTATGATTTTGTGACTTCTGTGCCTTTTGTGGCCAACATCTTTGAACCTAATAAAAGGAAAAAGAAGGATGAATTATGAATTATGAAACACCGACATCAACGAAGAAGACCAGCGGGTGGAGCCGGGTGAGCAAGCAGCTCGCGACGTGGGATCGATCCGCATTGCTGGCGCTGGTGAAAGACCTTTACGACGCGGCGGCCTGGAACCGCGATTTCATTCAAGCCCGCTGTCAGGTTGGGGATGGCGATGGCGAGGCGCTGGAGTTTATGAAAATGGATGGGCCGGACTGGCTGACGCTCAACCTGGACGGCACCTACTCGGGTACGCCCTCGCCGGATGATGTAGGAGTTAATGAGTTCA
>CAZANS010000344.1:0-1055 GCA_964486565.1 uncultured Victivallales bacterium | reverse complement strand
CGGCGACGTGCTGAAGGCGCGGGGCAACCTGGGCGAGGCGCTGGAATCCTATCGCAACCGGATCGTGGAGCAATTCTTTCCCAAGCGCGGTTTCGGCAAGCTCAAGCTGGCGGAAGCGCGCAAAGCCATCCGCGACTATCGCAAGGCCACCGGCAACATCGTCGGCACGGCGGAACTGATGATGACGTATGTGGAGAACGGCGTACAGTTCACCCACGAGTACGGGGATATTGACGAGCGCTTCTACGGCAGCATCGAGTCGGTTCTGGGTGAACTGGCCGACCTGTTGCGCGGCGAAGGGCAGGAATTGTATCCCCAGTTCAGCGAGCGTCTGGCCGATGTGGAGCAACTGACCGACGGCATCGGCTGGGGGTTCCACGATTTCGTCGCCGATATAGTGGCAGACCTTGGAAATGGCGTCAGTCAGAGCTCTCTGCGAACGGATCCGCCAGAGCCGAACCTGTGATCTCGAAGCGTCGCCCTTTATCTTCATCGCGTCAACCCGCACCGCAAAAATCCCCAATCTAAAATCCGCATACTGAAATACTCTGTCCCCTTAAACATCCGTGACACCGGGTGCTTACGCCGGCATTGCGGATACGGGGTCATGAAGTCACCGAGTCACGAGGTCAAGAAGTTCGGCATCCGGGCAATCGGAGAATCGGAGAGTTCCACGTGTGCAAGTAAGGGCAAAGACGCAGGCTGAAGCCTGTACTCCAAAACTCGCGAGCAATCATTGTCTTGCGAAGTTCGCAAATTCACATTCAAAGCCCCCGCAGGGCGGCGACACATGCCCACAGGCGGCATCCTACGGATTCGTTCCGCCACCCGCGGGGGCAGAAAATACTCCGTCCCTATTGGGTTCTTGCGGATGCGGGGTCATGAAGTCCCCAAGTCACGAAGTCAAGAAGTTCGGCATCCGGGCAATCGGAGAATCGGAAAGATCCGAGCGTGCGAGTAAGGGCAAAAACGCAGGCTGAAGCCTGTACTCCAAAACTCACGAGCAATCATTGTCTTGCGAAGTTCGCAAATTCACATTCAAAGCCCCCGCAGGG
>CAZANS010000343.1:0-2889 GCA_964486565.1 uncultured Victivallales bacterium | reverse complement strand
ACCAAACGATACTGACCGGGACGCGAGGCGTTAAGCTTGAAGGACGCAAAACCTGCATCATCGGTGTCCAGCGCCCAGCTCGACACCTCCTCCTCCGATATCTCTCCCTTCGCGTCGTAGCCAACCTTCATCAGGCGAAGAGCTCCCTTGCCCTGCACACCCTTACCGTCCACCGTGCGGGCTGCGAAATTCGCAGAAACAGTGTCCCCAACTCGATAGTACCCCCGGTCAACCCAGCAATTCACGGAGAATGGCCGCCTCGCGGCAATCACCGAGCCTTTTCCCACAATCGTGCGCCGGGACTGGTCAACAACCTCGGCAGTAATCTCGTAGCGATGGTCACGGTCGTTCATCACTGCCTTCGCCAAAGAAGTGTCTATCTCGATCTTAACCACCCCGTCATCGCCGATCTGGACCTCGTTCTCCATCACCAGCTCAGGCGGGTCGGAGACGCGGTGCATCCACCAGGGGAAGGGAGCGCGGAAACCCCATTCGCGCCACCCGGGGAACCATTCATAGTCCGGGGCGAACCACCAGTACCCCGGGCCGTAGAGCCAGTCCCAAATGCCTATCGGGAACCATCTTTCGCTGTGCTCCGTACGATGGATCTTGTAGGTCACCCGCGCATTGGTCACCGGCGCGCCGAAATAGTAGCGCGCCTTGATGCTGGCGGTAATCACATCCCCAAGAGCCGCAGGCTCCGACGGCGGCTCGACAAGCACCTCGTACTCGGGCTTCTTATACTCCTCGACCCGGAAATACCCGCCGCCAAAGGACTCGATGAAGATGTTGTATGTGCCGAGCGCCGCATCCACGGGCAACTCGTACTCACCATTGATCCCGCCGAACTCGTCCGCTGTATAGCTCATCTCCAATACCTTCTCGCCCTTAGGGTCGTGGATAAACACCCTGAACACGCGGTTCGCGAACTGCGACACCTCCCCCTCGTCGTAGCGCGCCCTGGCTGTCCAGAACTTGAAGCTCACCTTCTGGCTCGGGCGGTAAACCGGCCGGTCGGTCATCAGAAAGGACTTCGACGCATCGTGCCAGTCGTCATGCCTCATCCCAAACCACACACCCTTGAAACCAAGATACGCAAAACGACCCTCGCCTGTGCGAGCCGTCACCAGCCAGTTCATCCCACCACTCTCCTTACCCAGGAAATCCGACGTCAAAATAGCCAGCCCGTTATCCGCAGTCTCAAGCTTCCTCTCTATCGTGCTTATCTTAAAATCCCTGCCCAGGGGGTTGACCTGCTTGTAGCCGAAGAAATCAACCTCGGCCTTCGCCACTGGCATTCCTGTGAGGGCATCGGCGACAAAATACAAGTCCTCACCGGAAATGTTCTTGTTGACTATCACCGTGTCTGTAACCCACACCACTATCCGCCCTACATTGCCTGCCCTCCCAACGGCTCCCTCCGGAAGCTGGGACGTGACCAAATACGCACCCGCCTCAGACAACGGCATCTTTACCGTCACCTCCCTGTCGTAATGCTCCGCAGAAGGGTCAAGCTCCATCCCCCACTCCGCCGACCTCTCGCCTATATACTTTGACATGTTGTCGTTGATGATCCTGTACCCGATGCCGTTCAGGTCTAGCCTGTTCCAGTCAAGCTTCGCCGGGTCGGACTTGAGGTATTCCCTTATGTCTGACAGCAGCCTGCGGACATCTATCGGGAACGCCTCGAACTTCACTGACCTCGCGTTCCTGTACCTGAACGCCACGGAGACATCCATCCCGTGCGCCTGCACTCCCTTCGGAGAAAAGCTGCCAAGGTTGCCGACAATCTGTGACAACGCATCGGCCGTACGGTTCCTTTGCCCGGGACCGAATCGCAGTATGCTCTCTCGCAAAACCTCGGCAGCCTGCAAATACTGCCTGCGGTTGCTGTATATCACCGAAAGCGTCCTCAAGGCCTCCTCGGCATGGCTCTTGTCATCAGAATCGGCGATCTCACGGAAAATTTTGATGAAAGAGTATTCCTGTGGCAGCTCGAAACGCCTGATCCCGGTCGCCAGGCGGGCGATGGTCTCGTCATCTTTCAGGGAATGCACTGCAAACGGCCCGCTCTCGTCCTTCTCGAAATCCCCCGCCCCGCCAAAGGGAGACGGCCCGGCAGCCATGGTCTGCACTCCAAACTGCTGATGCAGAAACTGCCCGAACTGCATCTTCGTCTCAAGCGCCTTGGCTGGAACAAGCTCCGCGCCCTTGGCCAATAGCCACCTCCAGCGCTCGCCGTCATTGCAGGAATCTGCGAAATTCGCAACCAACCCGTAATACACCGGCTTGCCGTCCGCCCCAACCGGCGCACCCTTGACATCACCATGCCGGAAATAATATAACCCATGCCCCTCGTCGTAGTCAGGAAGCTCCGCGGTCTCTGTCAGATACTGAAGACGCCAGGCCTCGGAATATCCCATGTTGTACAACAAGGCCCCGGCGAAACTGTTGACAACATCATACCTTTCCACAGCCGACGCACCAGCCGTGCCGGAAACCTCAAACGCCCTCTCATACAACTGCAGCACCCTCACACGGTCCCGCTGGAACGAGTTCACCATCCGACCACCGCCACGATGCGAGCCACGCTCGAACTCTCCACCAATTATCACCCCGAAATGCTCCAGCGACATGTATATCCTCGCCGCCGCGAAACATACACGGAAACTCCCCCCATGCACCCCCAGTGCCCTCTCGAGAAGACCGTCCGCATCCTTCACCATAGCAAGACGACGAAGAGCCGCAACACCCTTGTTCAACGAATTAACCACATCCGCATCGGCAGACTCCGCGGAAGTCGCAATCCTCTCATAAACAGCATACGCCTCCTTAAAGTTGCCCTCGGCAAAGAGCTTGCCGTTGAAGTCGAGAAAGAAGAAAAAGTCC
>CAZANS010000342.1:0-2900 GCA_964486565.1 uncultured Victivallales bacterium | reverse complement strand
CTCGCATCCAAAATGGCAGGCCGCGCGGCCACGGGGAGTTTTGAAATTGGCTCAATCGTATTTAAATTGAATATTTTGAGACAATTTGTAACTTAAAAGTCCGGCAGGCGGTATGGATTCGGCCGGGAAGGAGGTTGAGATGAAGATACAGGTACTGGGCACGGGGTGCCCGAAGTGTGCGCAACTGGCGGAGAATGCCAAGTCTGCGGTGTCGGAGCTGGGGATTGATGCCGAGATAGTGAAGGTGACGGACATCAACGACATCATGGGTTTCGGGGTGATGATGACACCTGCTTTGGCTGTTGACGGCGAGGTTAAGGTTGTCGGGAAGGTCCCGGCAATTTCGGATATGAAGGCAATTTTGAGTTAAGGAGGAGAGAGATGGAGACGACTAATTCATGTGCTTGCACAGGCGGGACGAAGCTGATTTTCGCATGTTCGGGAGCGGCGGATGTCGGTGCGGTGTCGGATCAGGCGGCGAGGAAGATGACACGCGACGGCGCGGGCAAGATGTTCTGCACCGTCGGCATCGGCGGGAGGGTGCCCGGGATAATGAAGACCACCGAGGCGGCTTCTGCAATACTCGCCATTGACGGTTGCCCTTTGAACTGCGTGAAGAACTGTCTCGAGCAGGCCGGGTTCGACAACTTCGGGCATCTGCAGCTCGCAGACATGGGAATGGAGAAGGGCAAGACGCCCGTAAGCGAAGAAAACATAAGCAAGACTGCCGCGAAGGGCACCGAAATGCTGGGAGGATGTTGCAGATGAAGCGGTTAATATCTGGATTGATGGGACTTCTTGCTATTTTGTCGTGTCTTACACTCCCGACAGGCTGTGGCGAAGGCGACACAAGCGCCCAGGTGGAGCAGATGCCGGTTGCAACGGATGTGGCTGAGGCTCCGAAGGCAAAGACGGCTGCAATGCCGAGTATTCTGGATTTCGGCTCCAAGAGATGCCCTGCGTGCCTGAAGCTCGCCCCGATAATCGAGGAGCTGAGAAACGAGTATCAGGGTGTCCTCAATGTAGAGTTTGTTGACGTGGCGATCAAGGATAACGAGGCACGCGCTCAAAAGTACGGGGTTAAGATGATTCCTACGCTGGTTTTTCTGGACAAGGACGGCAAGGAGCTGACGCGGAACGTAGGTTTTGCCTCGAAGGAGGACATCCTCAAGAAGTGGCGCGAGCTGGGCCATGACTTTTCACCTGCGGCTGCCCCGGAAGTCGAGTAGAGATCTGGAGTCTGTGGAAATTATAGCCAGCAGAGGCTGGCAGAGAAGTATTGCCGAACTGTCGGCGGAGGCCTTATGGCTGTCTGGCATTAGAAAGAACCGGCTGTGAGGCAAATGGAGTATATATGCTTGAGTTCAAAGGGAGAAAAGCCATCACTGGCGCATTGCTTGCGCTTGTATTTGTAAGCGTAGGGTTTTCGCTGGGCAAGAATGCCGCGATGCGCTCGTTTGAGAAAAGCTCACCCGCACTTGCCCCGACAGATGTGCAGGCAGCTGAAAAAGGCGAGTTCGTCGCTGTCTACTACATGCATGCAACCTTCCGTTGCGTGACCTGCAACGAGATCGAGAGGCTCACGAAAAAGCTTGTCGAGACCGAGTTTGATGAGGAGCTTGAAAGCGGGAGGCTTGTCTTTGCCGAGGTGAACTTCCAGAGGGACACCGGTCGTGCGAAACGCTACAAGCTCGCCGCGGGCGGAGTGGTCGTCGCCTATGTCAAGGACGGGAAGGATGTCCGCTTCGAGATGCTCAACGATGTCTGGACTCTCTATTCCGACCCCGCCAAGTTTGACGAGCACCTTTCCGGAACCATAAGAAGATACCTCGCAAAGGACAAGGAGCCGCCGGACAATGGATAGCTTCGCATATTTCTCGGCATTCTGGCTCGGCATACTCACAGCGGTCAGCCCATGCCCGCTGGCGACCAACATCGCCGCGATATCCTTCATGAGCAAAAACATCCAAAACCGCTCCAAGGTGCTCAAGTCCGGGGTGTCGTACACGATGGGCAGGACGGCGGTATATGTTCTCCTCGGGGTCGCCATATCCTCCGGGCTGTTCGCGGTCCAGGCGATCTCAAGCTTCCTCCAGAAGTACATGAACGACATCCTCGGACCTGTGATGATAGTCCTGGGGATGGTTCTCCTCGGCTGGCTCGGCTCGTCGGTATCGTTCAACCTGGTCAACGACAGCATCCGGGAGAAGGCCGAGAAGGGCAGTTTGACATGGGACTTCATCATAGGCGGGCTTTTCGCTCTGTCATTCTGCCCCGCATCCGCAGGACTCTTCTTTGCCGGAATAATACCCATTGCGATCAAGGCCGAGACGAATGTCATATTCCCGGCGTTCTACGTCATCGGCACCGCCATACCCGTGATATTTTTCGCAATACTGATCGCATTCAGCGCAAAATACGTCGGGACAGCATTCAACAAGCTCTCACATGCCGAAAAATGGGTCCAGAATATCGCAGGCATCCTCTTCATCCTCGCAGGAATCTTCTATTGCATAAGCTTCAGCTTCGCCCTGTGAATGGGGCTCAGCCACTAAGTGTCCAGTACTGGCCCCGAACTAACGGGGTTTACTGAAATAAGAATAGATCCACGGCACACTGCGGCAACTGCTTTATTTAGGATTATTCATCGTTTTCCTTGTAGGGGGTTGTCGTTCTGTTGTGTGATCCGGATCGCGGCCTTCTTGCCCGCGAGATACGCAGGGTCCGCCTTGTACATACTGTCCGCATGTCTTCTTGCCAAAGTTCCTGTAGGGGACTGAACCTTCATCATGGTTTGAGTTCCACGGTTCCGGTCTTTCGGGTCCAGCCGTCCCAGCCCGTGATCCGGAAGATCGGGACATTGTTCTGGCCGGCGCCATAGAAGAATACTTCGCCGGTCT
>CAZANS010000341.1:0-2929 GCA_964486565.1 uncultured Victivallales bacterium | reverse complement strand
CATTGCGGCTGTTGGGGGTGGCCCCCTGCGCGAGACGCCGCCGGATGGCGGCCAAGTCGCCGGTCTCGACCAGCGCCACGAAGCTATCGCCGTCGAGCGCTCCTTCGGGCATCGCCGGTGGCCGCGGCTGGTCTGGCGCCGGCTGGTCTGGCGCCGACTTCACATGCGCGGCGGGGAGCCCCTTCTCTGCCTGCCGCGCCAGCTCCGCACCACGTTCGCCCGCTAGCGATATCGTTAGCGGAAACGCTCCAGTGGGTTGCTCCAACGCCACTAGGCGCAGCAGATCGAACAGGGACGGTTCAAATTATACGCCGCCTTGAACTTGCACAAAATTATGCATTCGAGGAAGGTATTGAATTCGACATATTACTGGAGCGTTGCAGTTTGTATTGGATTGTATAGAATTAGGAGAAAAAAATGAGCAAATATCTGAAAAAAGCGGAAAAGACACCAGAAACAGAGGAACGTGAAACTCAACTAATTGTAGAAGGCATCCTGAAAGACGTTCGGGAGAATGGGGAGGAAGCATATCTTCGCCATTACGGTGCAAAGTTTAAGAATTGGTCGGGTAAATTAATCCTGACAAAAGAGGAGATCGAAGAGCAGGGATCTACAATTCCGGAGCAAATAAAGGAAGATTTAAGATTTGCATATGACCAGGTCTATGGTTTTGCGGTCAAACAGCGTGAAAGCATGAAAGAATTTGAAACTGAGCTTTTCCCGGGCGTCACCTTGGGTCAACGATTAATACCCTGTCAGTGTGCCGGCTGCTATATCCCCGGCGGTCGTTTTGCTCATGCTGCATCGGCAATTATGAGTATTGCAACTGCCAGAGCGGCAGGCGTGCCGTTTGTAATCGCGGTTTCACCGTCCCATGATGGGAAAACGATTAATCCGGCAATCATGTATGCGGCGTCTCTCTGTAAGCCCGATGTGTTCATGATGATGGGTGGTGCCAACGCTATCGCTGCCATGGCCTATGGCCATTTTACGGGAAAACCTGCAGATGTGATTGTTGGTCCGGGAAATCGGTTTGTTGCCGAAGCCAAGCGTCTTCTTTTTGGCCAAATCGGAATTGATGTGTTCGCAGGACCTACCGAATCCCTGATATTGGCAGATAAAACTGCGGATCCATTTTTTGTCGCGATTGATTTGATGAGTCAGGCAGAACACGGGTATGACTCTCCAGTCTGGCTGGTGACGGATTCCAAGAAGTTGGGGGAAGCCGTTATTGAATTGATGCCGAGAGTCATTGCGGATCTTCCCAATCCGGAGGTAGCCGAAGCTTCCTGGAGAGATTACGGCGAAGTGGTGCTTTGCTCGGATCGTGAAGAGATGGCCCAGGTAAATGATGACTATGCTGCGGAACATGTTCAGGTCATCGCCGAAGACCTTGATTGGTGGCTAAAGACCCTGACCAATTACGGTTCTTTATTTCTTGGTGAGGGATGCACGGTTTCCTATGGAGACAAGACGTCGGGTACCAATCACATTCTGCCGACCAAGAAAGCTGCTCGATATTCAGGCGGATTAAGCGTTGGAAAGTTTATCAAAACGGTCACCTACCAGAAGTTGACCCTAGAGGCAAATCGCAAGATAGGTGAGGTGGCTTCACGCATTTCGCGTATTGAAGGCATGGAGGGCCATGCCCGTGCAGCAGATGTACGGTTGAGGAAGTATTTCCCCGATGAAAAATTCGATTTCGAAGTTTACGATCCTAAAATTAATTAATGCAACGGTGTAAACGTTAAGCGGCAAGCCCAAAAAACTTACCGTAGAATGGGGGAATGATGACTTTGGAAAATTCCGATAAAATTGTTTTCACCAAAGAGTTTACCAAACAGGAACCCATCCCGGAAGCTGGCATAAGACGGGCCGTGGAATTGATGCAAACCGGCCGGCTTCACCGCTACAACACCCCTGCCGGCGAAACGTCGGAAACCTCCCTGCTGGAAAAAGAGTTCGCCGCCTTTGTCGGTACAAAATACTGTCTCGCGTGTGCTTCTTGCGGTGGCTCGATTTACGTGGCCTTGAAGAGCGTGGGAGTCTTGCCGGGAGATAAGATTTTATGCAACGCGTTTACACTGGCGCCGGTTCCCGGCGCCATCGAAAATGCCGGTGCGATCCCGGTGTTTGTTGAAATTACCGACGACTATCTTACCGATCTTGATGACCTGAGAACAAAAGCGGAAAATACCGGAGCAAAATTTTTTCTTTTGTCCCATATGCGCGGGCACATCGCGGATATGGATCAGATAACCAAGCTTTGCCGGGATCTGGGAATCGTCTTGATTGAAGATTGCGCCCATACGGTCGGCGCCCGATGGAGGAAAACTTTCACCGGACGTTTCGGCAAGGTCGGCTGCTATTCTAGCCAGACCTACAAGCATCTGAATTCGGGAGAAGGCGGTCTTATGGTAACCGATGACGAGGATGTGATTGCCAAGGCTATTTTGTATTCAGGATCTTACATGCTCTACGAGCGTCATATCTCAAGGCCGCCTTTGGAAGTGTTTGAGCGGTATAAAAAGATCATCCCTAATTTCAGCATGCGCATGTCTAATTTGTCGGCAGCGCTTATCCGATCGCAATTGACCGATCTGGATCGGAAGTGTCAACGCTGGAACAAACGCTATGATCTTTTAGAAGCCGAACTGACCGGTCTATCGCACATCCGCATCCCCAAAAGACATCCCAAGGAAAATTACGTGGGATCATCTTTCCAGTTTTCGTTAATTGCTGTCGACATATCTAAGGTTGAAACTTTTTTAAGCACCTGTGCTGAAAGAGGTGTTGAGATTAAGTGGTTTGGTGCTAAGGAGCCGGTTGCCTTTACCAGTTCCTGGGAAAGCTGGCAGTATGTCAAAGAGTTTCAGTCACTGCCTCGAACCCGAAGAATTCTGGACTTTATGTGTGATTTCAGAGTTCC
>CAZANS010000340.1:0-2939 GCA_964486565.1 uncultured Victivallales bacterium | reverse complement strand
CTTTACGAACGATGGCTGTGGCCATAAGGTTGTTGATTTCAACACTGGCGAACGTGTCCGAGACGGCGTTGTTCATGGGGCCTTTGCTGTTGTTTTATGCTGTTATGGGCACTGGCAGAAGCGCGGCCAGATTTTTTTCGATGCTAAGACGTGGAGCTGCGGACAATTCCTTGAGGATACCTGCACCGCTTACAGATATTTATGCCGTCGCTGTCGGGCTGACTTTTGTTGTCCTCATCTTCTCCGGCGGCGTCAGGGGTGAGGTCGGAAGAAATCTGCTGCCGATGTTCGCCCTGTTTCTTGTCTGCATTCCCGGCACCCCGTACGCATCCGGGAAATATTATCTCCACGCCGCATTGGCTTCGGCTTTTCATCTTATCGCCTGCTCTCTGATGTTCGAGCTCATCTTCGGCCTATGGGTCTGATCTATCTACTTTGGTGATCAGGGAGCCAATTTCAAATGGCTCCTTTAGGTTGAAATCTCGTGAACGTGCATTATATTCCATTTTGTAATGGCGTAGGGAGCTTATTTGCGGCTTTTTATATAAGGAGCATGAGGATGGACAGTAAAATCGTTTATGTGGCGGCGCTGGCGGTGTCGGGCTTGATCTGCGCGGGGTGCACCTCTCACAAGGTTGACTCGACGCACAAGGTTGAGCTTGAGGTCAAGCCTATGCACATCACGATAGACGTGAATGTGAGGGTTGACAAGGCGCTGGATGATTTCTTCGGGGATCTTGACGGCAAGGACAATACAATGAAGGAAGGTGTGCGATGAGCAGGCTTGGTGTGATATTTTTTGCTGCTGTGCTTTTTGCGGGGGTGAGGGTGTCCGCGGATGTGAGGGATCGCATGTCGAAGAGGCTGCCCGAGGTCAACCGCTTGAAGGACGCGCTTGTTGTCGGTGAGGACAACAAGGGATATCTTGCCCTGAAGGGTGAGATCGGGGATGCCGACAAGAAGCTGGTGGACGAGGAGAATGCCGACCGCAAGGAGGTATATGAGATGCTGGCGAAGCAGACTAATGCCAGTGTTGAGGTGATACAGGCGCGCCGCGCCGCACAGATAGCCGAGAGGTCGAAGGCCGGCATCTGGCTGCAGGAGCCCGACGGGGAATGGTACAAGAAGTAGCCGCGTCGTTTTGGCGAGGCAATTGTCATAACGGGAATTTTAATAATAGAGGCGAAGAAAATGGTAAAGGTGAATGAGATTTATGTGTGTGAGATCTGTAGCAACGTGGTCGAGTCGGTCGCCGAGGGTGTCGGGGAGCTGGTATGCTGCGGCGAGCCGATGAAGCTGAAGGTGGCGAAGACCGCCGACTCCTCGGTCGAGAAGCACGTGCCAGTGGCCGAGGCCATCGGTGGCGGCACGAAGGTGAAGGTCGGCTCGGTGCCGCATCCCATGGAGATGGCGCACCACATCTGCTGGATCGAGATCATCAACGGCGACTATGTCAACCGCAAGATGCTTCATCCCGGGCAGGCACCTGAGGCTGAGTTCTACGTCAATGTGGCTCCAGGCATGGTGCTCAGGGAATACTGCAACGTCCACGGGCTCTGGGAGCAGACCGTAAAGTAAGAGACATGTGTCACAATCCCCATTCAACCCCCGGCACGGTGATATGCCGACTGCCGGGAGGTGATGGGGATTCCTTTTGGGGGGTGTTCAAGACTCCCTGCGAGGTGATAGAGGCGAGGTCGCTCTGCGAGTTTCCTGATGCGTTGAGGCGCATCGAGGCGGTTTCAGCAGAAGGGAAATATACAGCCGGATTCATAAGCTACGAGTCTGCGCCTTTTTTCGACCCGGCATGCAAGGTCAAGAGCGCAGGTGGCTTTCCATTGCTCTGGTTCGGTGTATACGCTGGTGCCCCGGAGGTCTTCGATGCTCCTGCCGCAGGCATTGATACGGGCGCAGTGCATTTCAACGGTGTTCCCGAGGTATCACGGGCTGACTATGTCTCTAGAGTCGGCAGGGGGCTGGACTATATCCATGACGGGGACATCTATCAGGTGAACTACACCTTCCGTTCGGAGATGATATGGCTCGGCGGCGGGGACACCCCCGATCCTCTGGATATTTTCCTCGCCCTTTCCAGGAGCCATCCTGTGCCGTACGCCGCCTATATTGACACGGGGCATTTGCAGGTGGTTTCACTCTCGCCGGAACTTTTTCTAGAGAGGATCGGGAGGAGTTTGAGGGGGTTGCCAATGAAAGGGACCAGCAGGAGGCTTCTCAATGCCCGCGAGGATATCAAGGCGGCACACACGCTCTCGCTCGACCCAAAGAACCGGGCCGAGAACATAATGATAGTAGACATGGTCAGGAACGATCTCGGGCGAGTGTGCGACTTCGGCTCTGTCCAGGCCAGCCCGCTTTGCAGGGTGGACACCTACAGGACTGTGCACCAGATGGTCAGCGAGGTCAAGGGCGAGCTGCGTCAGGGGATTGGCATCGGCGATATCCTGCGCGCCACATTCCCGGCGGCGTCCATAACCGGCGCGCCAAAGATACGCGCTATGCAGATCATCGCGGAGCTGGAGACTTCCCCGAGGAAAGTATACACCGGGACTATAGGCTGCATCCTGCCCGGCGGCGACTTCTGTCTGAACGTGGCAATAAGGACGCTTCTTTTTGACGCTGGACGGGTGGAGCTTGGAATAGGCAGCGGAGTAGTCGCCGACTCGATTGCCGGGGACGAATGGGGGAATGTCTTCTCAAGGGACGTTTCGTCTCGGAGCGGCATCCCAGGTTCGAGCTTATCGAGACCATCCTCTGGGATGGCTCCACACCAGGAGCCGACACCGCGCCGTTGTCTGGATACCGCTACATCAAAAAACACCTTGAAAGATTGCGGAATTCGCAAAGATATTTCGGCTGGATATCCGATGAAGCCAGTGTTATCGGCGAACTCGGAAAGACGGCAGCGGGGTACCCAGCAG
>CAZANS010000339.1:0-2964 GCA_964486565.1 uncultured Victivallales bacterium | reverse complement strand
TGCTAGCCTGCCAGCACCGCTTTCAATCTGTCCGGACAAAGCACCAACTCCAGCATGTCACGCCGAAGGCTTTGCGAAGGCGGAAACTCCAGCACTCCAGCACTCCAGCACTCCAGCACTCCAGCACTCCAGCACTCCAGCACTTCAGAACTTCCCCATCAGTCCTCAGACTCATCGTTAGTCAATAGCGGGAGTTTGACCCCGCGTCCCCCTTATCTATGAACTTTTTAAACTTTTTGAGCGGTAGAACTTAAGCTTAAGAATAAGCGACAGCAAAAAAACCGACATCCCGGGGAGAACCGCGTCGCATCAATCCGTGCGATTATGCGGATGAAGCAAATTTCCCAGACCAGCCTGCGAAGCCGTTTTTCGTATTGAAGACAGGCTAGCGGTTTCTTTTTCTTTCGAGTTCGGAGAGGTGACGTTTTCTCATTCTGATGTTTTTTGGTGTGACCTCGACGAGTTCATCTGCGGCGATGTACTCGAGTGTCTCCTCGAGGGACATTCTTCTGTGCGGGGCGATCTTCATGGCCTTGTCCGTGCCGGAGGCGCGGACATTGGTCAGCTGCTTCGAGCGCTGGAGGTTCACCGTGAGGTCGCCCTCCTTGCAGTGCTCGGCCACTATCATCCCCTCGTAGACCTTTGAGTTAGGGGGAATGAAGAATATCCCCCTCTGCTGCAGGTAGTCAATTGCGTATGCTGTCGCGACACCCTCGCCCATGCTAACGAGCACACCGTTTGACCTTTGGGAAATCTCACCCCTTGCCGGTGCGTAGTGGTCGAAGATATGCGACACTATGGCCTCGCCGGCCGATGCGGTCATGATCTTGCTTCTGATGCCGATTATCCCGCGCGTGGGGATGATGAACTCGAGGTTCTGCCTGCCGCCATGCGAGTCCATGCGTCTCATCTCGCCCCGGCGGCTACCGACGATCTCGATCACCTTGCCTGCGGATTCTGCCGGCACGTCAACATCCAGCACCTCCATCGGCTCGTGCGTCACCCCGTCTATGACCTTGCGGATGACCTGGGGCTGGGCCACGGACACCTCGTATCCCTCCCTGCGCATGTTCTCCAGCAGTATCGAGATATGCAACACACCCCTCCCCATGACGTTGAATGCGTCGCCGCCCATCTCCTTGACCTGGAGGGCCACGTCCCTCTCGGTCTCCTTGAAGAGACGCTCGCGAAGGTGCCTGCTGCTGACGTATGTCCCCTCCTTGCCGTAGAGCGGGGAGTTGTTGACGCTGAACACCATGGATATGGTAGGCTCGTCGAGCTTTATGGGTGGCAGGGGTTCGGGGCTCCTCATGTCGGAAAGAGTGTCGCCGATGTCTATCCCCTCGATTCCTACCACGGCGCAGATGTCCCCGCACGCCACCGACGCGGTCTCCTTGCGGTCAAGCCCTTGGAAGGTGAAAAGCTGCTTTATCCTTATCTGCACGGATGTCCCGTCGTTCTGTATGTGGCATAAGGGAGTGGATATGTCGAGGGAGCCTCGATAAACCCTGCCGATGCCGATCCTGCCCACGAACTCGGAGTAGTCCAAGGTTGCGATCTGCATCTGCACGTGCCCCTGCCTTGTCTCCGGGGGGGGGATATGTTTTATGATCGCGTCAAGCAATGGGACGACAGATTTCCTGGGTCCGTCGAGGCCCTCGTCAACCCACCCGTTTTTCCCGCTGCCGTACATCAAATGGAAGTCGAGCTGATCGTCGGTGGCATCCAGTTCCGCGAAAAGATCGAATACCTTGTTGTGCACCACGCCTGGACGCGCGTCAGGCTTGTCCACCTTGTTGATTATCACAAGAGGCTTAAGCCCGAGCTTCAGGGCCTTGTCCAGCACGAATCTGGTCTGCGGCATAGGACCCTCCGCGGCGTCAACCAGCAGCAGGACACCGTCGGCAAGCCTGAGCACCCTTTCGACCTGTCCGCCGAAGTCGCTGTGCCCCGGGGTGTCTATGACGTTGATTTTGAAGCCTTTGTACGATATGCTGATATTCTTGGATAGAATTGTGATCCCCCGCTCGCGCTCGAGGTCATTGCTATCCAGAAAGCAATCCTGCTCGTCGTTCCTCCCAGAGAAAAACCCCACCTCCCTGAGTATGCTGTCCACCAGCGTCGTCTTGCCATGGTCAACGTGTGCGATTATGGCTATGTTCCTTAAACTTTTCATCCTGTCCTCTTAATAAATCAACATGCAATTCGGAGCGCGTGGAGTATATTAGACTTTGCCGTCAATTCAAACACGGAATTATTATTTGAACGAAAATATATTCAGAGGCGCGTATGCAGACAAGGATCGCGGTTGTAGGAAGCTCGAATCTTGACATGATAACCATTGCCCCTAGGCTTCCCCTTCCGGGGGAGACAGTAGGCGGCGGGTCGTTCATGACCGCCGGCGGCGGAAAGGGGGCCAACCAGGCAGTCGCTGCGGCGCGCCTCTCTTCGGGGACCAAGGTCGCATTCGTCGCCTGTGTCGGGATGGACGATTTCGGCGACAACATGATCAGGGCATTCGAGGATGAGGGGATCGTGACGGAATTCGTCTTCCGCGAGCCAGTGGCTTCCGGGGTAGCCGCCATAACGGTGAGCGCCGAGAACGCTGAGAACTGCATCGTGGTATGCCCGGGTGCCAACGGGTGCCTCACCCCTGCCCTCATTGACCGTGCAGCCGCCGCGATCGAGTCCTCGGACATCGTCCTTCTGCAGCACGAGATACCCTCCGGGTCCGTCCGGCACGCCATAAAAATGGCCGCCGCGAAGGGCAAGACCGTGATCCTCAACCCGGCGCCGGCAATGCCCGTTGACAACGATATACTGAGATTGCTTGCATTCATCACCCCGAACGAGACAGAGGCATCTCTCATCACAGGAATCCAAGTAAGCGACATCCCATCGGCGTGCAGGGCGGCAGAGGAACTCATGCACTCAGGAGTGCAAAACGCAATCGTCACTGTCGGC
>CAZANS010000338.1:0-2977 GCA_964486565.1 uncultured Victivallales bacterium | reverse complement strand
GTTATTACCAGTCCGGCAACCGATATCCCTACAAGCTTGCCGACAAGGTACTGAGTCCTTCCCAGCGGCTTGGAGAGCAAAGTAGAGGCTACCCCCTCCCTGAGTTCCTTGGGAATCTCGAATGTTATGGATACCGCCACTAGTATCGCCGCGATTGTGTTCAGCAGCAAGGAAACGTCAATCATGAGAATCCTGTTCATGCCTAGCGACAGCACGTCGTACCTGTAGGCGCTCCCGATCAGAATGAGCACGCAAAGGATCAGGAAGTAAATCACGCGCATGCGCAATATCCTGTTCCACGTCCCCCCGGCAATTGCCATTACCTCGTTCATTGTCTCCACCTCTCATTTTTTTGGTTGCCTATGCGAATAAACGGCCGAGCAAAGACCTAATCCATTACAATCTACTCTATGGAACGCGCGTTTTCAATCTTTCTGAAGAAAAAATCCTCTAAATTCTCTCTTGAGGGTGTGACGGCTATATCCCCCGGGCGTTCAAACTTGAGTTTTTCAAGCCTTGACGCAAGCTCGGGAGTAGAAGCGAAAACCAACTCCCAGCCCCCACTGGGGAGCTTTAGGCTCCCAGTTGCCATCGGAAGGAAATCCTGCGCCACATTGTCGCATCCGGGGTTCACATGAAGCCTCACCCCAGTCGCGGAGAGCAGCTCGTCTATCCTGCCAGAGCAAAGCAGCTTGCCATTGTTCAATATACCCATGCTGTCGCACATCTTCTCCACGTCGGAGAGTATATGGCTCGAGAAAAACACATTCGTGCCGGTCTTCTTCTGCGCTGTTATTATGTCCTTGAGCTCCTGCCTGCCATGAGGGTCCAGCCCCACGAGAGGCTCGTCGAGGATCATCAGCCTGGGCTTGTTGAGCATCGCCTGGGCAATGCCTATACGCTGCAGCATACCCCGAGAGAAACCACCCAGACGGGTCCCCGCGTGGTTGGTCATCTTTACTGTCTCGAGAACCTCGTCAATCCTTTGCCTGCGCGTCGCGGAAGGAATTCTCAGAAGCTTGGCGCATATGTTCAGGAACTCCCTTGCCGAGAGATAGGAGCTGAATGCCGGAGCGTCAGGGAGAAAGCCTATATACCTCTTCACTTCCACGCTGGCAGAAGGCTCCCCAAGTATTCTGGCCGTACCAGAGGACGGCCGTATCAGATCCATCAGGAGCTTGATGGTCGTGGTCTTTCCCGCCCCGTTGGGGCCGAGAAAACCGAAAACCGTGCCTTCCGGCACCGAAAGGGTAAGCCTGTCAAGCGCAGGAACCTTCTTTTTCCAGAACAGGCTCCCATAGTACTTCGTCAGATCGTTGATTTCAATCACATTGGACATAATGGAGTAGACTATATCTCGCCTCCAGCTTCTTTTCAATCGTGTTTCGAGCCATCAATCAACAATTTACATTATTTTTTTGTTTTTATTGCATTCGACGGGTTGCAAAAGCGGCGGGACGGTCTACATTTGCGCTTCCCGGCATTACCGGCAGCGACCGGAAAGTCGGCACGGCGCAGCTCTTGAAAGGGTCTGCAGAAGTTTTCATGATCGAGTGTATACCTTACAAATAAAGTACAGGCAAAAACAAATTATGGAGAAAAAGGCAAAGGAGAAAATTGTTGGAGATTTTGCCAGACAGGCAAATGACACGGGGTCGCCAGAGGTGCAGATTGCACTTCTGACGCAGAGAATCAAGGATATCACCGAGCATCTGGGCTCAAACAAAAAGGACAACAGCTCAAGGCGCGGGCTTATAGCCATGGTGAACAGAAGGCGCAGGCTGCTGGCATACCTCAGAAAAGAGGATCTTGTGGCTCACAACAAGGTTGTCGAGCAATTGAAGCTGCGCGTCGCACGCTAGTTGATAGTTCAATCATCTCCGCGGCCAATGCCCGCAGATGATTGGGCACCTAGCGAGGACGTGTCAGCTTATGGCTTGAATTTCTGTGGAATTCGGCCGCTATCAGACTCCGGTGGACTAAGGGTTGATCTCAAGATCACACCACCTTCCGGGTTCTGATACCGCGATTCCGCAGAACCTTCATCCTTAGAGAACACCAAAAATGTATTCTCGGGATGCCTATGCTCTTCACCAAAAAACGGATGCGGCATAGCCGCTTCTAATCTTAATCAAAACATTTGAGGAAATTTTTATGGAACACACAGTGGTGTTTGAACAGGAAGACGGAAGAAGAATCGAAATATCTACAGGCAAGATTGCCGGCCTGGCGGACGGGTCATGCACAGTGCGCATGGGAGACACCATCGTGCTGGTGACAGCATGCTCCGGCGTTGCCTGGGGCACGCCGGATTTTTTCCCGCTGCAGGTTGACTACCGCGAGAAGTTCAGCGCCTCGGGCAGGATTCCAGGGGGCTACATCAAGAGGGAGGGGCGCCCCACGGACAACGAGATACTTGTCGCGAGGATGACCGACCGCCCAATCCGCCCCCTCTTCCCGAAAGGTTTTTTCGAGGAAGTGCAAATTCAGGCGATAGTGCTCAGCGCAGACAACGAAAACAACCCCGATGTTCTGGCTATGCTCGGGGCTTCGGCGGCGCTCGCAATCTCAACTCTGCCATTCTCGGGGCCACTCGGGATGCTCAGGGTCGGGAAGATCAACGGCAAGTTCGTCACCAACCCTGAAAGGTCGCAGATGCTGAAAAGCTCCATCGAGCTGATATACTCAGGTCTTCCCGACAAGGTCATCATGATCGAGGGAGATGCCGAGGAGTGCTCCGAGGAGGAGTTGCGCGAAGCATTGGAATACGCAAATGAAGTTGTCAAAAAGCAGGTCGTCGCCATAAACGAGCTTGTCGCCAAGGCCGGCAAGGAGAAAACGGCACCGAAAATATACTCCGTCCCAAAAGAAGTTGAGGACGAGGTGGCAGCGATTTGCTCCGAAAGAATCAAGACGGCATGCATGATTCATGACAAGAACCAGCGTGTCAAGCAACTAAACACCATCCTCTCCGAGG
>CAZANS010000337.1:0-2980 GCA_964486565.1 uncultured Victivallales bacterium | reverse complement strand
GCTTGCAGCTTTTCCATATCAGTCTCGCGCAAATCCGGAGCGCAGGGTCTGGGGGCTGGGGGCCAGGAGCCTGTCGGAGCACCTCACTGACAGCGAAAAAAGGAGGCCCCTTCCGCCGGAAGGGATTAAAATCCCGGCAGCACGCGGCTGATTTCAGGTCGCTTAAGGTCCCTTCCGGCAGAAGGGACCTCCTTGCAGTTGGTGGAGCAGCGGCTGTGGCGGGGGGTGCGGGGGCGGCTGTGGTGGCGGCTGCGGAGGTTGCGGAGATTAGCGCATCATCGTAAAAACAGGGGTTGGGGTGACTAGCGTCAAGACCTTTTTCCCGTTGGCGACAATTAGAAGTCCCGTTTGGGTGTAGCAGTATCTCCTCTTTTTGTGGGGCGGTAGCCCCACTCCCTATTGGCGGGCGCTAGCCCGCTTCACCCCCTAGGGGGTGAATTACAAACGGGTTCGTCACTCTTGTTTTTGGTTGGTCTTTTCCGTGGGTTTTCGCTTGCGCTGTTTGGCGTGCTCCATGCGGTAGCTTTTCACATTCAGTTCCAGGATGATGCTGTGGTGGACCAGGCGGTCGATCGCTGCGGCGGTCGTCATCGGATCTTTGAAGATTTGCTCCCACTTCGAGAACGGCAGGTTGCTGGTGAGCATTACGCTGCCCCGCTCGTATCGTTCGGCCAAGAGCGTGAACAGCACTTCCATCTCCTCGCGATTCTGCTCAACGTAGCCAATGTCATCGATCACGATCGCTTCGAACCGAGAAAGCCGCTTGAGAATCTTGGCCAGTTTTAGTTCCGTTTTGGCGATCAGCAGATCCTGCACCAGCAGGCTGCAGGTGGTGAAGAGAATCCGCCGGCCCTGATGCACCAGTTCGTGGGCGATGGCGCAGAGCAGATGGCTTTTACCGCTGCCCGGATTGCCGAACGCCAGGACATTTTCCCGGTTGTCGAGAAACACCCCCTCCAGCATCACGTTCACCTGCTGTTGGATGCGCAGCGGCAGCCGCTTGAGATCGAAAGCCGCCAGGCTTTTGTCCAGGGGCAACTTCGACTGCCGTAGCAAGCGCTCGATGCGGTTCTGGCGGCGCACCTCAGCCTCGCGGCGAAGCAGCTCGAGCAGGTAGCGCTCGTAGCTCAGCGTCTCTTTACGGGCGCTCTCCGCCGCTTCCTCGTAGCACTCACGGATCGTCGGCATCCGCAGTTCCTTCAGGAGGGCGACCAGGTTGGCGCGCAGGTTTGGCCTCAGAGACATGGCCCGCCCTCCCACTCTTCAGCACTGGCTTGCCAATCCGCGCAGAGCTCGTCGTATTCGAACAGGTTCACCTCATCGACTCGAGCGTCGCGGGGACGCGAGAACTCCGGTTCGGCCTTGATCAGGATGCCAACGTCCTTGGCTGTGATCGGCACTTGCTCATCGATCATCCAGCGCAAACACTCATCCACCGCCGTCTCGCTCTCGGTCGCCGCGAGGTAGAGTATCTGCAGGTATTGTTTGTGACCGCGGAGCGGGTCGCTTTCCTTCAGGGCGTCATAGGCGATCCTGAAGCGGCTGGTGGGATACAAGTCGTCGCGGTAGCGGTAGCGTTTAAAGGCGCCGGGTTTGCGCACCAGCCAGTCGATGATGTGGCGGTAGTTGATGCAGTGCTTGCCCTCCCCGCGTAAACGCGGCAGGACCTCGATCCGCTGGGAGGCATACCAGACCTCGACCTGTTCGGCGAACACCCGCGCCTCGACCTTTTCGCCAATCAGGCGACTGTGCACCGAGTAGATATTCTTTTTCACGGAGATCGTGCTGTTGGCGCTTACAGGGGGGTGCGCCCGTTGATGGCTTTCAAGGCGGCGGCGGGGAAGTTCGCGGAGCAACGGCAGTTCCTCGTTGAGCCGCTTCTGCCGGCCAGCGTTGAGTTCGGCAAACAAGGTGCGGAGAAACTTTTCGTACGTCTCACGGTCCGCGAAATCGCGGCTGCCGCGCAGCATCAGGCGTTGATCAACCGCCTCCTTGAAACGATAGTTGCTCTGTTCAACATCGCCGTTCTCGTTGGGCCTGCGGGGTTGCGTGTGCTGGCCCTTCAGGCGGTAGTGCGCGAGCAGCGCCTGGTAGCGGTCGGTGAACTCCTCGGCGCTGCCGATCTTCTTCACGGCCGCGCTCAGGCTGTCGGTCTGATGCACCCGGGGCATGCCGCCGAGTTGGTGCAGGGCGTTCTGCAGGCCTTCTGAAAGGCTCTCGAAACTTTCCGAGAAACAGACCGTGCCCGCTTCCCAGTTCGAGTAGGTCAGGACAAAGTGGTAGATCATGTGCTCGAAGGGCTGACCCTGAATGGTCACGCCCAGGTTGTCCATGTGGGTGAAGTCGGATTCGGCCAGACGCCCCGGATCATGCACTTGGGGAAACATCACCTCCCTGGCCGGGCCCTCCAGGGCTTTCCAAACTTTGATCCGGCGCTGCAGCGTGCGCAACTGACCGTCCTGGAAACGGCCGGGGTGCTCGCGTTGCAGCCATTCAAACAAGGTCTTGCCTTGAAGACCGGAATTTCTCACCAACAGTTCGCGAACGACCGGCCAGACCTCCTTGAAAGCATCTTCCCGCGTTTGCCAGGTGTGCTCGGCCTTCAGTTCGCCCGGCAACCGCAGCGCGTCCCGATACTTCCGCGCCGTCTTTTCGCACATGCCGGCTTTGGCCGACGCGACGTGCAGATTCTGTCCCTTGCTCAGTTCTTTCATCAGCGACCTCACTTGCCGATCCGTGACCATCCAAGCCCCTCCTACTCGAAGTGCTTGGATTGTCTACTGACCGGACAAATTTCCGGTAGATTTAATTGTCGTCTACCGAGAGGTCGTATAGTCGCTCATCAAGTGTGCATGAAGATGGCATCATTCGACTGTTCGAACAATCGCCGGAATTTAGCTTCGCTCCGGCTCAATTGCTTCTCTGCCCGTTTGCGCTTGGTGTTGTCCACGGATGAGCAGATGACATGCTGGACTCGACC
>CAZANS010000336.1:0-2982 GCA_964486565.1 uncultured Victivallales bacterium | reverse complement strand
TGTCCGACCTAGCCTGCTGCCTGGAGTTGGCGAGGAAATCGCTTAGCGAAGGGCCTGCGATTGGCTGCTCCTGGTCGGCGTCTGCCATCCCAGGGTTTGCCTCGTTCACGAGCCGTAGTTGCTCGTTGAACGACTGTTGGAACCTGGCTGCCCTCTCCCTCTTGTTTTGGAGTTTGCGCGCCAGCTTCCTGCCGTGTGTGAGGGTATCCTCCTCAAGACGATTAGTCAACGCAAGGGCCGGCGGTTCCTGCGTGGGGTTTGACTGTTCGAGCTCCCACATGTCCTCTCTGAACTGTCCGATGTAGGACTCCCTTTCTTGAATGTGGGCTGCGAGAACGCGCAGGTTCTTTGCAGCGAGCTCTTCGAGCTTGGCTGCGTTGCGCCTGAGCTCTTGCCTTCGTTTCTCTACGGAAGGGTCGAGTCCTCGAGCACTACCACTGTGCTTTCGCTCTTCTTTCCAGTCCTCCAGCAACTCCATCGATGCATCGAGCAGTTCGCGGAAATGCTCGTCGGCTTCCTCGCCTGCCTTGAAGATGAAGTCGTGGACCGTGGACGGTCGAAGCTTTCCTTTGCAAAAGGGGTCGGGGCCGCCCTCCTCGGTAGATCGGAACCGGAAATTTTTCCAAGGATCCTCTTCCTTGGAGCTGCTGGCCATCTGCCCTCCTGTTTCGGGCGGTCCAGCCGACTCAGCACCCACCGCTTGCTCAGGAGGGCCGGACACAGCCCCACCGTCGCTTGGCGGTTTCGGCTGGGCCTCAAGCGAGGGCACTGATGAGTCCTTGATCTCTTCACCTTCATTGTCAGAGATCACGTCGTAGTGCACGAACGTCGCCTCCACTGGGCTGGCGGTGTTGCCTTGCTGTGGCTGTGCGGCGTTAGGAGCGGTTGGGTCTCCCCTGTACCTCAAACTGACGTCGAGCCCCTTGAAGATGACGAACGCCATCCGCGCCTTTGCCCCCGTCCACAGAAGGCCTCGGCTCCGTACCTCCTCGGACGCCGTGGCCCTAGCTTCCTCTTTCGAGTCAGAGCCTCGGATGCGCTCGTACCCTTCGTAAGAGTACTTGAACTCTGCGTCGGGCATATTGACGTCGGCTTCGCTGCGCAAACCGCCTGCGATTTCCGAAGGGTTCCCTTCGAGGTGAGGTCGCCAGACATGCCACCAGGTCCCTGCCTCCATTTTGTCCAAAGGAACCTGACGAATGGCTAACCGATCGAGGAAGTAGGAATCCAGGGGCTGAATCCACTGGTTCGTCTGCTTCACTCGGTGGCCACTGGTTCTGTCCACGGACAAGTCGCGGTTCACAGTGGCACGGAAGAGCGCTTGCACGAACATGCCGTCCCAGTGCGCGGGATCTGAGCGGCCTTCATCCTGCCGAAGCAATACAAACTTCGCGTAGCCTTCCGCTAAGTGGCGGTTGGCGGTGCTGTGAAAGTACGTGCCAGGCAGCCCCTCGAAGGAGTGAGAACCTTTTAGGCCTGGGTTCGATTCCGCCAGGTCTCCGTGGCAGAAAACGCTGTACACACCTTCAAGCTGCGTACCGTGCCAGCCAATTTCCGCCATGGCTTCAGGGATGGCCGGGCGTTCTTTTCCCCACTGATCGGAGATGACGAAGTAGGTCCAGCCCGTCTCTGGGTCATGACTCTCTTCGGTTAGGAAGTCAGAGAAATGCCCCCCGCCGTCCGGATCGCGTCTGGTGTCAAAGAACTCGGCCAGGAGTGACTTCGCGGACGTCTGGAGCTCGGGAACGATGTTGAATTGATCTCTGAGCACTTCTGCTGTCCTTTTGTTCCAGGACTTGCAAAAGTCCTTGCTGTTCCAGTCGGAAGGAGAACCTCGCGCTGAGTCACTGAAACTTGGTGTGAGCGTGTCGGCGCAGCCTTCTTCTTCGTCAGAGCCTGCTTCACCGTCAGCATCCTGTTGGAGTTTCTTCAGTCGCGCCTCCTCGTCGCGAGCCAAGATCTCCTCCATCCGGGCCCTCAGCTTGACGAGGTAGTCCCGGTCGTCGGTGACTAACCTGTCTGGGTCGACAGGGCTGCCTTCCCGTTTGCGCTTTGGCGGCGGAGGCGGCCAAACCCGGTAACCGAAATTGTAGTTGCCAGAAGGTCCTTCGTCCGTCGGTGCCTCTTCGCCTGCGCCGGCCGGTGGGACTTCTCCGGCCTTCGCCTCCTCCTTAGGCGGAGGCGCCCCCGGTGGCCGCTTGGTCGGCACGGGTCTGACTACCGGTGGTCGAACCGGTTGGTTCTTTTCCCACGAAGGAGTGGCTGGCGGCTGCTTTGTGGTCAGCTTGATGCCGACCGCAGGCGGCTCGGCAAAGGGCACCCTGAGTGGTGGGTTTACCTCCCAGGGAGGCGGGGCTGGAGGCTGTTTCCCAGCGACTTTCCCTGTAGTAGCCGGTGCAGCGGCGAAAGGGACCCTGACCGGAGGGCTTGTTTCCCAGGGCCGGTGCAGCCCCTCCCCCCCCGGCGGTGGCTTTGCAGACTGAACGTCTGGTGGCGCGTACCGAAGAGGGACCTGAGCTGGGGGACACGTGGTGAAGCCCGCATGTGGCGGCTGCGGCGTCGGCGCCATCCAGGGGTCTGGTGCTGCGTACCGAAAAGGGACTTGAGCTGGGGGACACGGGGTGAAGTCCGCCTGTGGCGGCTTCGGCGTCGGCGTCATCCAGGGCGGGTCACTTGAGGCTCCTCGCATTTCAGAAGGGGAGAGGGGAGGGCCGGTCGGCAGGTGCGCCGTGCTGGAACTCGCCTGGGCGGCACTTGGGTAGTATCGTAGAGGGTTCCTGCCGGCTTCCTCACCCTTCGAAGAGGAGGATGACGACTGCTGCTGAGGGGAAACCCCTGGCGGTGGAGGTTTGAACCTCTTAGCCGGCTGCCGAGCCATCTCTGCCGACTGCTCCCTTGCCGCCTGTTCCCATGGTGGCGGCCTAGCGGGACGGCCCCCTGTCCTCAAGTTCTCATCTTTCATTTTGTGAAAAGTGACATCAT
>CAZANS010000335.1:0-2986 GCA_964486565.1 uncultured Victivallales bacterium | reverse complement strand
TTTGAATTCGAACAAGTCGCTTCTGCCAACCTCGCATCCGCTCGGTGGCAGAGCACAGCGTTGGCCGGAAGGAGACAACTAAATGAGACTCGGCGGACCGATATTTATCAAGACCGACACGCCGGAATCCTGGGCGGCAGCCGTTGCCGCCGCAGGGTATAGGGCTGCGTACTGTCCGGTGGCCCCGGATGCTGACAACAACACCGTTAACGCATACGCGACGGCAGCTCACAAAGCCGACATTGTCATCGCGGAGGTGGGGGCATGGAGCAATCCGCTGAGCCCTGATCCGGCCGCCGCGGCGTCGGCACTGGAGAAGTGCAAGGCCTCGCTGGCGCTGGCCGACAGGATCGGCGCGCGCTGTTGCGTGAACATCGCGGGTTCGCGCGGCCAGAAGTGGGACGGACCTGATGCCACCGACCTGACCGACGGGACATTCGACATGATAGTCGCCATGGTTCGCGACATCATCGACACGGTAAAGCCAACGCGATCATTCTACACGTTGGAGACCATGCCGTGGATGTATCCGGACTCGCCGGATGCCTACCTTCGTCTGATCAAGGCCATTGACCGGAAAGGCTTCGCCGTTCACCTCGACCCGGTCAATCTGGTATCCAGCCCCCAGCGCTACTTTGCGACCGGACACTTGATCGAGGAGTGCTTCGCCAAGTTGGGCGCGCATATCAAGTCCTGCCATGCAAAGGACATCTTGCTCCGCGAAAACCTGACCGTGCACCTCGACGAAGTTCGACCGGGGCAAGGTGGTCTTGACTACCCGGTTTTCTTGAGATGCCTGAACCGTCTGGATGCCAACATACCGCTGATGCTCGAACACCTTCCGAATGAGGATGAGTACCGGGCGGCGGCCGCACATATTCGGAACGTTGCCGTTCAGGAGGGCATCGCGCTATGAAACACTGTGCCATATCCATCATCGCAAAGGAGCAAGCTGAGCTTGTGGATGTCGCAGCGCCAGGGGCGCTGGGCGCGAATGAAGTCAGAGGCCGGACGGTTTGCACGCTGATTAGTCCGGGAACGGAACTCGCATGCATCTACACCGGGACGAACTTCCCGTCATTCCTCGGCTACGCGGCTGTCTTTGCTGCGGTGGACATCGGAGCTGAAGTCAAGGGCGTATCCGCTGGCGATCTGCTCTTCTGCATGGGTGGGCATCGGAGCTTCCAACAGGTCGAGGCACACGTGGTCCGGCATGTCCCGAAGGATCTGCATCCGGAGAAGGCCGTTCTGGCGCGCTTGATGGGCGTTTCGATGACCACGTTGATGACCACCACGGCCAGACCTGGCGACCGGGTCTTGATCACCGGGGCAGGCCCCGTCGGCTTTCTTGCGGCGCAGATGTTCGCGCTGAGCGGATACGACGTACTGGTCGCCGAACCCGATGCTACGCGCCGGCGTCAGATCGTGCAGTCCGGCATCCGAAACGTGTTTGCCAAAGCCCCCGTCGAGGACGCGAGTATCGCCGGCACGGTGGCGCTGGTCGTGGAGTGTTCCGGCCATGAACAAGCAGTGCTGGACGCATGCCGTGTGGTGCGAAAACGGGGCGAAGTGGTTCTGGTCGGCGTCCCTTGGCGTCGCCAGACGGAGGCCTTTGCCCACGAACTGCTGTCGCTGGTCTTTCACAAGTACGTTGTGCTGCGAAGCGGTTGGGAGTGGGAGTTGCCGAATCACGCGGCCGATTTCAGCCCGCACAGCATCCACACCGGATTCGACACGGCACTTCGGTGGCTAGCGGACGGGCGCATCAAAACGGACGGGCTGATTACGCAAGCCGCCCCGCGTGACGCGCAACGTTCCTACCAAGACCTGCTGCATCGCCGGGCGGAGGGTCTGTTCACGGTCTTCGACTGGACGCAGATTGAATCGGGGAAGGAGAAAGACGGCCAACCAGCAGGAGCAGGCGACGCTTAACGTCCCCGGCGACGCTGGCGCGTCGTGGGGAACGCTCCCGGGCTTGCGCGCTCTTGTCCCGCCGCGCTCAGCGCGCCGGAACAATCGGGTTCACCTGACGGCCCGTCTCGAAGCTTCTGAGCAATACGAGCACTATGAAGACATGCTTTCCGACCGACCCCATGCCATGACCAACTACCAGCTCCAGGGCACCGCCGGCACCTACGAATCAGCACGAGCGGCGGGAGAGCAGCATCGCATCTGGCTTCGCGAACGCAGTACGGACACACACACGTGGATGGACCTCGACGTGTTGAAAAGCGAGTTCCTTCCCGATTTCTGGAAGGAAGGGATGGAACATGCACAGAAAGCTGGTCACGGTGGTGGTGACTACTTCGAGGTCCTCGACTTCATCGATGCCATCACCGGCAAGCGCCCATGTCCCATCGGCATACACGAAGCCATGGACATGACCCTGCCGGGGTTGTGCAGCCAAGAATCGATACGACGGGGAGGTGCCTGGATCGAAGTGCCGGATTCGAGAGCGTGGCTCTCGCAAGATCGTCGTTGCTGCGATTGGTGTGCGTCATTCGGCCACGAATAGGATGCATCCGGATCTGCACATACCCTGTCGGAGGACAGATGAGCGTTACCGGATGAAAGTATCAGCGTCCATCAGTGTTCATCAGTGGTTGAAGCCTGTCTTTCATGGGCCATTATTCTTGCACAGGTAGCGTATTTCCCCGGCATGTTACGGCTTGGTTGATCAATATCGGGCTTGCCAAAGGCAGTGGTGTCAACTCAGCTTCGCGCCGTGCCACACTTTGGCGTTCGCAACGGACAGAAACAGGACGGATTTCACCACGAAGAAAAACGAAGGATGGAATTTGAAGAATCGGGGGACATGCGTTTGATTTGGCTGTATTCCAGAATATATTCCACTACAAGAGGCACGGAAGGACGCGGGAAAAAGAATTATTTGTCTTCCTTTCGCGTGTTTCGGGTGTTTCGTGGTTTAAAAAAAAGGATTTGAATTCGAACAAGTCGCTTCTGCCAACCTCGCATCCGCTCGGTG
>CAZANS010000334.1:658-2987 GCA_964486565.1 uncultured Victivallales bacterium | reverse complement strand
GCCTGGTATTCTCTCAGATCGGGATACCGATCGGCAGCCTGCGCATCTCAGCCCCGGTTTTCGCCTTCGCCGTAATCGCCTTCATCGCAGGGTTGCTCATGCTGACCGTGCCGATGCTGGAAATGCTCCTGGACGGATACCGCTACTCTGATCCAGTTGATTCTCTGGTGGAGGTATTCCTCAGCTCCATCCTTGTCGGCGGATATGTTTTTCTGATCGCGCTTTTCTGTGCGTCGTGCATCATGGAGCTGCCGGTGAAGAATCGCTCGCTTCCAATCAGAAGCCTCATTCTTATGGTCTCGGCTTTCGCACCCCTTGGCATGGGGCTGGCGAGGGAATGGTTTAACGATGCGGATTTTTTCTTTTTTCTGACTTTGCTCCCGGCTGTAGTCGCCGCGCTTTTCATGCCTTCATCCAGCGACCTGACACCGCTGCCGGCAAGGCAGATATGGAAAAAACCCTTCGTCAGGCTAGTCAAGCCTTTCCTCTACCAGGGCAAGGAGAGCTTCGCGATATGGTACACCCTCATCGTCGCATGCGTGGCGGTAAACGAGTATTTCTTCTTCTTCAAGGATATCAATATGATGCCCGTCACTCTGACCTGCACCTCGGTATTCGCATGCTGCTGGCTTGGCAATGTTTTCTGCCAGATATTCCATATCAAGGCCACGCCGATACTGGTCTCGATAATTTCCTGTGGTATACCTTCATTCGGGGCAATCATCCTTGGAGCCATGGACAGCTATGAAACCGCCTTGCTGCTTTGCCCATTCACCTTCAGTGCCGGGATAGAGAATTCGGTCAGCGACAAGACTGTGCTGTTGCCATTCGTCGTGGCCTTCTGGGTATTTGTGCTTTTCATCGGCATCCGTTCGTTCATAATCAAGATCGCCAAGGAGAAGCGGCATGAGGAGAAGACTTTGACATTCTACCACAACATCGGCATAGAACTGGAAAAGGCATGAGAGAATCAGGCATCCCCGCAGGTGAAATGGACCGTGCGATCGCCGCGGGAAGGGAGTTGGGCTCTACACTCCGGCTGGCGATGAGCCGAAGAAACGTCTCAGGGTCCATCGGCGAAAAACTCGGGTCATCCGTCGGAAGCTCCATCGAGTTCCAGGACTTCCGGGACTACCAGCCAGGGGACGACATCAGACGCATAGACTGGGCCGCTTACGCCAGGAGCGACAGGCTGACTCTGCGCCTGTACAGGGAGGAGGTCCAGCCTAGGGTGGACATCATCAGCGACACCTCCGGGTCAATGCTCGTGCCCGACGAGGTCAAGATGCTCTCGGGGATAATGCTGGCGGGAATGCTCTGCGAGGCCTCATTCCGCTCGGGCGCATCGGTTGCATGGTGGGGCTTCGGAAACGGATGGCAACGAATATTCCCCGTCACCAACTCCTTCCCTGCGGGCGCTGCTCCGGACGTCAAAGGTCCCAACAGCCTCGGCGACGAATTCGCCAGACGCACTCCTGAACTGTCAAGGAAAGGCACCAGAATATGCATCAGCGATCTCCTTTGGCAGGAAAACCCTGAGGATATAATTGCGAAACTCGCAAGAGACGCCTCCTGTGTTTTTGTAATCAACATTCTTTCCGAGGAAGAGCTCGACCCGCCGTTCAACGGTCCGACCACACTCCTCGACTCGGAATATTCCGAAAGACTGGACACCAATATCGGGCATGCAGAGAAGGAAGCATACAAAAAACGACTCGAGACACACCTTGCCATGTGGAAGGATGCATGCATGGCCGCAGGATGCCTCTTCTGCTCCCTGAGGTCGGAGGACATCCGCGAGGGGTCAATACAGCCTCTAGTGGCCGCGGGGATGATTGAATATTTGTAGGAGGAAACAAGAGATGACCTGGAGAACGACATGAGCTTTGCTTTGCCTCTGGCTTTCTGGGGGATGCTCGCGGTTCCCTGCCTTATCGCCATATATTTGTTCAGGCGCAGACTGAAGACCAGGGTTACCAGTGCGCTTTTCCTCTGGCAATCTCCGGGGTTCTCGCTCAGCAGCGGGAGAAGGATATCTAGGCTGGAGTCATCTCTGCTGCTCCTCCTTGAGCTGATCATGTTACTTCTGCTAGTGATCGCCGCAGCGGCGCCTGGGTGCTTCAGGCAAAGAAGTGTATATCACCTCACTGTCTTGCTCGACGACTCCGCCTCGATGGCGGCGGCGATGCCCGGCGAGTTGTCCCCAAGGGACAAGGCCGCGGATTTTATACTCAAACATCTTGACGAGAATGCCCCGTTCTCCTGCGCGCTCGTTCTCTCGGGAAGCTCGCCGGCCTTGCTCGCACCAAAAACATCAAACCCGCGGGAC
>CAZANS010000334.1:0-648 GCA_964486565.1 uncultured Victivallales bacterium | reverse complement strand
GGGACATCCGCGAGGCTTTGAAGTTGTGGAGCCCGGCTAAGCCCTTCCACGACTTCGCCCCGGGACTGCGGCTGGCCAGACAGCTTGCCGGCGAAAACACAGAGGTGATCTTCCTCACCGACCACGCCCCGCCTTCTTCGGAGGACAAGCATCCCAAGCCGCCACCCGGAGTCATATGGCACGCATTCGGCAAGCCTTCCGACAACGCCGCCTTTGTCTTCGCCGCCAGGAACTTCGATCCCGTGTCAGGCGACGAGGAGCTGTTCATGGTCATCTCGAACTTCGGGGACACACCGCTGGAGTCAGACCTCGTCGTTCGGAATGAAGCAGAAAAGCTGGTGACCAGGACCATATCCGTCGGGAGACGGACGACAGAGAAGATTTCCATAAGGATAGCCTCGGCAACAGATATCCCACTCTCGGTTGACATAAACAGCAAGGACGCCATGAGGACAGACAACTCCCTTCTCCTCGTGCCGGAGAAGACTTTGCCCCTGAGAATCATCGTCAACTTCGAGAACAACAAGAGGATGGCCGAGCTGATCAACTTCACCCTTGCCTCCATGGCAAATTCCATCACAAGGGTCGAAGACAGGCCGGAGCTGGTGCTTTCAGACGACAAGGAATTCATAAGGTCATGCAATGAAC
>CAZANS010000333.1:0-2987 GCA_964486565.1 uncultured Victivallales bacterium | reverse complement strand
TGTATGCAATTGCCAGAGTGTGCCCGCTATCAGTCGCATCGAGTGCATATCACCCGGACACCTGTGGACCCTATCCCTTTCTTCTTGCACGAAGGCATTTCTCCGTGCTACACCCTCAACGCACTATATAACTCAACGCACTCTATGATCACCGCCACTGAACTTGGCGGGGCAAAGAGCCGGGGCAACTATTGGTCTTGGCGCAACTTCTCTGACAAACATGACAAGACAGACAAGCATCACTAATCCGGTGAACATGGCGTCGTTGATACGAAAATCCGTAGGCGCCGCGGTTTTCCTGCTCTCATTCGTGGTCTATGCTGCCACGATGTCTTCGACGCCATCCTTTGGCGCGTATGATCAGTCAAGCTCGCTGATATGCAAACATCTTGGTCTCTCCCCGTTCTCGATCACACTGAGTCCGCTGTGGGGCATGATAGTCAGGTTCCTTGCACGTATGCCCATCGGAAGCCTGGCTTTCCGTCTGAATTTCTTCAGTGTTCTGTGTGGGTCTGGTGCCGTCTGGCTTCTCTATTCCGTGCTGTCGCGATTTGTCGTTTCCATAGTCGCTGCCGACGAGAACAACAGGCAATTCGCTGAGCCCGTGGGGTGTCTCGCCGGAACAGTCGGCAGCCTTTGTTTTGCGTTCATGGCTCCCTTCTGGCTCGTCAGCAACAGGGCGCATCCGGCTTCGTTCGACATTTTCATCCTGCTCCTCGCCTCTTCACTTCTCCTTGCCTTTACAGAACGCAAATCGCTGCGGCTTGCGGGAGCCTTCGCGTTGATCTATGGAATCGGAATTGTCGAGTTTTCAACCATGATCGCCCTGTTCCCGTTCTTCCTTCTGGTGTTCGTCTTGTTCGCACTTCGACACGGCCTGCTGAAATGGAAGCTCGCTGTAACCACGCTCTCGTGTTTCCTGCTCGGGACATCTCTGTACCTCGTTGTGGCTCGACAGTTCTGTCAGCAGCCTTCTTTCCAGTACGCTCAGTTTCGGGGATATCTGCACGTTCTCCGGTCGATGTTCTATGCGCAATTCTTTCAAGTCTCGCATGGCCTTCCGCGCGAAGGCTGGCTCATAATCCTCTTTCTCACCGCGATCCCGTGGCTGACATCCTTCCTGCTCGCCCGCCGCGCCTTGAACGGCGAGCCGCAATGGGGCTTCTATTTTCTTCATATTGTTTTCACCGTTATAGTGTTGATAGTCGCCCTCAATGTTGGTCCCGCTCCGTGGCACCTGTACGGACCGAGTCGCCCCCAGGTAACGGCCTACCTCCTCGTAGCCTGGCTGGCGGGGTATGTCGCGGCATACTGGTATATGCTCCCGCTTGCTCTGCCTGCCATGAATGCGGACGGCGCTCCCGGCAGATTCAGGCGGCTAACAAGTCTTCTTGTGGCGATTGTCTCCGGACTTATCGTGCTTGTTCTGCCGTTCCGTAATTTCAAGGAGGCCGACTTGCGCAGCTCGCGGCACCTGGCAAGATATGTCGACGGCATCCTTTCCAGCATGGCTGGTCGAACGTGGCTCATTACTGACGGTATCTTTGATAACCACCTTGAACTTGCCTCGCATGCCCGTGGACAGCCACTGACGCTGATTAATCCGACCTATATCGAGGACCCCATATATGCCAACTACATTGCGTCGCTCTTCCAGGATCCGCGATTAAAGACCATGGCCCATATGGGTCTGCATCCCTTCCTTCAGGAATGGTTCGCTACCGATCCTGGCATTTCTGAAAAAGTTGCCGTCATGGGCAACCCGGATTTGTGGCTCATGGCAGGTATGGTTTCAGTGCCGAATGGTCCGGTATTCCTCGGGGCCAAAACAGCATCGGATCTGGATGTTCAGTCTATTATCGACCGGAACCTCGGTTTCTGTGCTGAGCAGGTCCCCAGTTTGTCCCTGCTGCGGCAAAAGCAAGGGGTCGCCAGCAACTTTGCCACCTATGCCTTGTTTCAACTCGGCCGGTCCGTCAATGATCTCGGTGTGCTTATGCAGGATCTGGAGCGCCCCACCGATGCATTCATGGCTTATTCCCGCGCCAGGGAAATAGACCCTGAAAACATCAGCGCACTTCTGAACCAGGCAGCCCTGATCAACGCCGGATTCAAGGCAGATGACGCTCCCCAGATTCGAAAGGACATCTTGGACGTCGCAGCTAACTGGGAACAGGCACTCACACTTGGCGCACTATCGCAGACCTACGGCTACGTCTTTAATCCGAGTGCGTTCGGTGAACTCGGATGGGCCTGGGCTCTTTCCGGTAACCGGGCAATGTCTATTGCCAGTCTCGAAAAGGCCGTCTCCCTCCAGGGGGCGCGTCCATCAAGAGCTAAGTCGTTCCTGGCCGATATATACATGGAGCAGGATCAAGACGATGCCAGTGCTGAGATCTACCTCGAAATGCTCGAGCAGGACCCGAAGAACGTGGGGCTCCTTCTGCGGCTTTCGCGACTGTCAGCAAGACAAGGGAATGCGACGGAAGCAGAATCATATCTTAGTCGTGCCGCCGAACTGGGTACGCAAGAGTCTGCCGTTGCACTTGAGACGGCTGTGCAGCAAACCATGAGCGGTAACGTGACGGAGGCCCGACACATTCTCGAGGCCCTGGTTGCCGACGACCCGGGATTAACCACTGCGTGGGCGATGCTCGCCGATATTCTCATCCTGCTGGACGATATGGAATCACTTGAGGAATGCAAACTGCAGCTGGAGCGGATCGTAAACCCCGACTTCCCTGTTTGCCTCGCCCTTGGAGAATTGCACCAGAAACTTGGCGACCTCCGACTTGCTCGAAAGTACTACGAACAGTCGCTTCGACTGCGACCCCATACCCTCCAGACTCTTGAACGACTGCTGACGCTCGAAATGCAGGATCATGACAGGCAGTCGGTTAACGCACGGCTGAAACAGATATTCAACGTCGATCCTGATAATGCCTCCGCCAATTATGTCCTGGGTACACTGCAGGCCGAGGGTGGAC
>CAZANS010000332.1:0-2993 GCA_964486565.1 uncultured Victivallales bacterium | reverse complement strand
CTGGCGCTGGCGTTGTTGTTCCCCTGTGTGTTTCTTTTGCTTAACATGTGGGGATGGGAAGGGGGTAAGCAGCCGTCATACGGGGCTCTGGTGCATTGGAATTCCGCCGTGATGTTCATCTATATCTATCTGGCGGTGATGGTATTCTCCTCCATCGTATTCCTTCTCGCGGTATTGGCCGACTCTTCGATGCTAATGGCACTTGCCGTGATAGTATTCTTCTCCGGACTTTTCTCCGACTATCTGCTTGGCCTGGTGGTGACATCCTCGTGGCTGAGGGCACTGCTAGCTATAGTAATACCTGACTGGCAGATGTTCTGGATCGTCGAGAAAATAGGCGATGCGGGGTTGCTTGGAGGCTTTCTTTCGACACATCTTCTCCACGCCTTTCTACAGTCGGCTTTTTTTATTCTGCTTGCCTCGGTTGTGTTCGAGCGCAAGGAGGTGTCCGGGACTTTGTGATGGAGGCGATTGCGGAATTACTGCAGGAACGCCGGTCCTATTACCGGCTTGGGAGCCAGCCATAGGGCTGGCGATCCATCTGAAAGGCAATTTTGCAATCGCCCCGATATAAACTAAATAATCTAATTCGAGGAGATGATATGAAAGAAAGGTTTTATAAGTACGCTCTGCATTGTGTTGTCTGTCTGTCCGCCCTGTCGCTGGCATCATGCCTTATTTCACAAAGGGCTTTCCAGGAGGTAAGATATTATGATCTAGGAAATCCCTCTGCGATAAACCAAGGCGGCCCATGGGCGGCATTCTCAAGATTCCACGTGAAGGGCCCCTACAAGTCCAGGATGGTCTTCCGGGGCGCTGGGAACGAGTTGAAGCCGCATGAGTTCCACCGCTGGGCTTCCGAGCCGGAGGTGTTGCTGGAGAGATATCTGACTATGGCTTTCTCCGCTGAACGCACTGAGGGGAAGGGGTGCGTGTCGCCTGTTTCAGCATGGATACTTGTCTTCGAGGCCGATGAGAACAGCAACAATGCCCGTCTATCCGTTGAGTACACTATCGGCGAGGGGACACGGAAAAAAATATTTTTCAGAGAATTCTCCGAGAAAATGGCGGAGCCATCGCCCGAGGCACTGGCTCACGCCATGACACAGTGCGCCGCAGCTCTCGCAACACAACTCAAGTCGGACATGCAGACCATGTAAGGGCAATTCATGAATTGCCCTTACTCATGTGTCTTTCGGGGCGTTGTCGCTGTAGAACCTGGGAGTTACTTGGATCGCGTAATATGGGAATGATGTTTTCTTGTTGTTGTTGTTGATTTTCTCGGGGATGTATTTCCATCTTTCGTACATCCATAGGTATTGTTCCGGGTATTGTCGAATGATATCCTCTGTTATTGTCATGAGGTCTTTGAGTATTTCCTCGTCGGTTTGATATTCCGAGACATCCTTAGGCAGTGGCTTCACGAATGTCTTGTATCCTTTTTTTGTCCTGACGGCGCCGCCTACGGCGAGGAATGCGTTGAATTTTCTGCCGAACATCGCAGGGGCTCTGCTCGTGCTGGCGGGAAGCCCGAAGAAGTCAACGAATACACCGCCGTCGCGCGCTCGGGTGTTCTGGTCTATCAAGGTCGCCACGATCATCCCGTCCTTCAACGCCTGTATCATGCCCTTCACCGCGCCCTTTGCCTCGATGACCCTGGTCCCCGTGACGGTACGGCTGCCATTGATGATGTTGTCGAGGTAGGGGTTGTTCATCCTCCTGGCCACGACCGCCATTTTTATCTGCTGGAGAGTTGTCTGCGCTATACGGGCGACCTCCCAGTTGCCGAGATGCGGGGTGACCCATATTATCCCCCTTCCGGACTCGTTGCAGAGCGTGACTATCTTTTGTATCTCGGGGTCCATGTCCAGGATCTTGATCAGGCGTTCGTGTCTGCCTGCGAACCAGAAGAACTCGAGTACGGTGAGCACTGTGCTCGATGTGTTCTTTCTGGCGATTCTGCGAATCTCGCGGATTTTCAATTCGGGAAATGCCACCTTGAGGTTTGCGATGATCAGGTTTCTTGCCGGGGGATATAGATAAATAAAGAATCCAGCGATATTTGAAATGGCGTGGACGCAGCTTAGAGGAAGTGCCCTGACAAGATGATACGCGCAGGCCGCAAAAAAATACTCGAGCAGATATCTGGCTCTCTTGACGGGTTTGATGCGCCTGCTCATTGTGATTTGCGGGCGTTCCTGCGCCTCGGCGGAGGGGAAAAGAGCACGTTGCCCCCCTTGCCAAGCCTCAGCCCCATCGAGAAGAACAACGCGTCCCGGGAGGATGCCGCCGTCTGCTGCGCCAGGTGTAGCCTGTTGGGGACAGGGCAGTTCCACGACTCTGGCTGCCTGGCCACATGTGCCTCCAGGCCGGGGGACACGTTTATAAGCCCCCATCCGTCGGCAAGCTCGTTCGGCATGACAGTGCCCTCGGGGACGGCTAGATATAGATAGTCGGCCACGTGCGCCCTCCTGATCTGCTCGAAACGGCTGCCGTTGTAGAGAGCCTTCTCGAGTTCCTCGATTTTCCTAAGGCAGCTACGGTATCTTCTGTTCTTGCTTTCGGAATAACGCCAGGACTGGAACTCGGAAAAGAGTGTGTCGGTGTCGCGCAATGACGGCTCCTTTGCACGGATCTCGGCCTCGAGCGTCAGTTTAAGGTCCTTCTGCATCACGAGCAGCGGCAGAAGCTCCTCCTGGCGTGAGCAGTCGGGCCAGCAATCCTCCCGGTTCAGCCGCGTCTCGAGAATCACTGTCTTCACGGGCTGCAGAAGACGCTTCTTCGCCGGAAACGACCAAAATGCCGCTATGTCCGCGCGAAACCTCGAAACTCTGGTCGGGACCCTGAGCCCCACGCCGGAGGGATTCTGCGGGAGCAGCCACGCCATGACAGCCTTTTTCAGGTCGAAATCCTTGATGTGCTGCTCTGTGGCTACGGGCTTGGTTCCAGGGGAGTTCGCCGGGGTGCCGAACGTGCAGGATTTATCACTCAAC
>CAZANS010000331.1:0-2999 GCA_964486565.1 uncultured Victivallales bacterium | reverse complement strand
CCGTTGCAGCGATGCACCTGCGAGCTTTCGGGAACATAGATATGGAGCAGCTTTTTACCGTCCAACTCGGCATCGGCGATGGAGAGGTATGTTGGCGGCGTAAGTTTCTGGGGATTGTTGATGGCAGTGATGAAGTCCTTCCTCACTTGTTCAAGGGCACTCGGATTGATTCCCCGGACCGCACCGTCGTCAGCCACCCCCAAAAGAAGTGTGCCTCCATGACGGTTAAGAAAGGCGCACACGGTCTCGTAAACCGATTTTGACAACTGATCGCGGCAGGTCTTGAACTCGATGTCGAGCCCTTCGCCTTTGGCAATCAATACTTCCAATCTGTGTTCATCGGTGTTCATCTGTGGTTTCAATCCTAAATCTGAATCCTTTTCCCTTTGCGGATCTCTTCCAGCAACGCCTCGCGCATGGATGACTATATACTTGCCGGAAATAGAAAGCAAGTGCGGAATTCGCATGGTCGGAGAGCAGATGGCGGGGAAGTTCTAAAGTGCTCAAGTTCTGGAGTTCGAGGGTTCCCGCCTCCGCTTCGCTTACGGCGTGGCATGCACGGTTGTTAGTTGTTGGTTGTTTATGAATTTGTGTCAATTTGCGTCCATTCGCGGTTCAAAAATCCCTGTAGCGAGCCAAGTGCCCCCTAGCCTAACCCTATCTAATCTTGCATTCCCGAGAAAGATTGTATATGCAGGTCCCGAGGATGGGCAACTCATCGTTGGAGTCGAGTTTCCGGACGGGAATATCCGGGTAAGCAGGGTTGTCCGATGAAAATATCCACCTATCATGTTTCTCGGAGATTCTTTTCACTGCGCACTCGCCCTCGTTGATTGAGGAGAAGTCAGCCATGATCACGATTCTGTGCCCCGGCTGGACATGGCGGTGGTACTCGCAGACCACGTAGTCGTGCTTCATGATTGTCGGCTCCATCGAGTCCCCTATGACCTGGATGACAAAACGCCCTTCGGAGCAAAGTTTTTGGGGTGCCTCTATCCATTGGATGCTACGAGCCTCTATGTCTAGGTTGCCCAAGTCGAAGCCGAAATGAGGAGCCAGCCCGGCAGTCAGTTTTCCTGCAAAAGGCAGGAATCGGATGAACGCTTCCTTGGCGGGGATGTCCTCGTACGAGAATTTTATTATCTCAATCTTCTTCTCGATATTGCTTCCCCGGCATATCACATCCCTGCCACTGAATGCGCCCTCCGTCCCGGTCGCGGCGAAGCTGGCCGGTTGCCAGCGTTCGACACCCCGCTGTATCGCGGTGATTTCGATAGCCTCTGCGAATGTCGCGAATAACTGATTTTCCCAGTTGTTTCTGTCGAGCTGCCTGCCGGTGAGATTCACTGCCTCTCGTTCAAAGCGCCCGGGGAACTTCTCGCTGGCCATTTCCCAGTAGTGTATGATGCAGTCCCTGCTATTCCTGACAACCTTGGATTCGGGGAGCTTGTCCCTCTTTCGGCTGTTTTCCTGTTTGTCGGCAGGAAGGAGGTTCCAAAGGTCGTTGTTCTTCCAAAGGCAGAACGGGATGGCGTGATCCAGCTCGTAGCGTTTGTCCAGGGGCTTCCCTGACCAGACGCATACCTTGCTGTCGAGGGAGTCGTAGAAACATTTCGCGGCATTCACGGCGCGTTTTTCAACCGGCACGGCAAGCAGGCATTCAATGACTTCGCTGGGCTTGACGGATTGGTTTGATATCTTCGCAGCAAGCTCGGCCCAGCGAAGGATGCAGGCATCCTGAATCCAGTGCCCCATCATGGAAAGTTCATGCCAGATGTCATGGCCTATTAGGACGGTTTTATCGTTCTTGTCGTATTGGAAGATTGAATACTGCCCCGGCCCGGCATACCTGACCGGCTGTTTCCATATAGTTGCCTTCATCTTGGATAAAAGCGACTTATATAGCCTTGCGCCCTCCGGGGGGAGGGAGCGGTTTCTCAAGTCCATTGAAAAAGCCGACAAGCCCCCCTGGAGCGAGTAGAAACTGATCAGGGCTTCCAGCTCGCGGGTGAAAGCCACCGGGGTTCCTGTTGTTTGCTTGATCCCCGCCTCGATCAGCGGCCAATAGTATGCTATCCATTTCTCGGCCAGCAGTCCGATGTCTATCTTCACACGGCCGTCGTCAGTCCATCTCGCCTGTTTGTAGTTTGTCGTGGCGATCTCGGCGAAGGCCCTGAAAAGGGCGAGCTTGTAGGTCGCCACCTTGCTGTCCTTGTTCAAGACGGACTCGATTGTGTCCACTGGCCTTTCCCCTCTGGAGGCTTGCAGTTGGAAGGCCATGACAGCCCATTGCCTGTGCTTGCGCCCGATACTGTCGGGAGAGATGTGCTTTGAGAACATTTTGAATCCTATGCGCTCGAACAGCAGTTGCAGCTCCTCAGGGACAATCATGTTGAAGAGTCGCCCGTCGGGGTCGCGCCGGGTGTCGGGGTCAATGGTGGTGTCGCCTAGCGGAATGGATATAAGCAGCCGGCCGTTTTTTCGGAGGATACGGCGCAGGGCGAATGCAGCGTCGAAAAGCTGCTCCTCAGGTATATGCTGCAACACGGCGGAACACAAAATGCCGTCATAATTACTGTCGGGTATCGCGCTGAGATCGGGAAGCGAGTCCCGAAAAAGACGGGTCCCGTATCCCGAGACGATGGACTCGGCCAATGCCAGCAATTCCCCGCAAGGATCCACGCCGTCGGCATGATACCCCATCTTGTGAAGGATCTCCAGGTCGCGTCCGCTACCGCAGCCTACATCGAGAAGATATGCGTCGCCGCCAGGGAAGGCCTCCCGGAAGTATCGGCTGATCCCCTCCGACTTAAGCGCCCGGTACCTCCCGGACAAAGCGCCCGCATTCGACGAGTAATAGTCTGCTGTCTGAGTGTCCATAGACCGATAATATAGCATGGGAAAAAGAAAATTGCTAAAGTTCTAAAGTTCTGGAGTTCTAAAGTGCTGGAGTTCGAGGGTTCACGGTTGTTGGTTGTTGGTTGTTGCCCTGCTGCAAC
>CAZANS010000330.1:0-3003 GCA_964486565.1 uncultured Victivallales bacterium | reverse complement strand
CATGCATTCCTCGAATACCTCCTCGGCCTTGAGGATCTTCTCGTAGTCCACGTCGAGTGTGTAGTCGGTGCCCTTGAGCATGTGCCAGACGGTCAGTATGTCGGGCTGGCAGGTGCCGCCGCTGACCGGGCTCATCGAGAGGTCAATGGTGTCCGCGCCGGCCTCGATGGCGGCCATATAGCAGCTTTCGGCCATCCCTGCCGTGCTGTGTGTGTGCATGATGATTTTTGTTGATGCCGGGAGCATTTTCCTGGCCTTCTTGATCGTCTCGAAGACTACTTTTGGAGTGGCGGTTCCGGAGGCGTCCTTGAAGCATACGCTGTCGAAGGGGATCTTCTCGTCAAGTATTTTCTTGAGCGAGTCAGCATAGAACTGCGGCGAGTGCGCGTACTCTTTCTCGAGCCCTGGAGGCAGCCCCATCATCGAGACCGACACCTGATGCTTGAGCCCGTGGTTATGTATGCACCTTCCGGAGTAGGAGAGGTTCCTCACGTCGTTCAGGGCATCGAAGTTCCTGATTGTTGTCACACCATGTTTTTTGAAGAGCTTGGCGTGGAGGTCAATGATGTCCCTGGACTGTGAGACTAGTCCGACGACGTTGGCTCCCCTTGCGAGAGTCTGCAGCTCGACATCCGGGCCGACGGTCTTCCTGCACTCGTCCATCATGTCGAAGGCGTCCTGCTGGCAGTAGAAGTACAGGCTTTGGAACATCGCCCCGCCGCCGATCTCAAAATAGTCAATCCCAGCCTCTACCGCGGCCTTGAGTGCGGGGATGAAGTCCTCTGTCTTGACTCTTGCACCATAGCATGACTGGAACCCGTCGCGGAACCCTGTGTTCATGAACCTGATTTTTTTCATTTTTCTAGCTTTATATTGCCAAATTAATTTTTTTCTGAGCAGCCGTTATGGCTCCGATTTGTGTTTAGGCCTGACCGAAGGCGGTCGGCAAACGCCTTCCGATCCTCCAATCCTGCTTTTTCGGGTGGCGTTAAAATCGCCTTTCCCGATCAGTTTTACCTGGCAGATGACAGATAAAGGTCGGTATATTACCCCGCTGTCAAAGGCAAGTCAAGTAGGAAAACAAAAAATAAGGAGACTTCTTGATCCTGCAGTGAGAGTTAGTGGCTGTTAAATAATAATTGCTACATTTGCCGGCTGTTATTATGGCTTTATTGTAGCACTTATTATTTAACGGCACCTTAGCTTAGAAATACTGCGGCCAAAGGGAAGATGAAAACTGCATCGTTTAACTTCCTCGGGGTAAGGTGTTCTGGATTTTTATTGCTAGAGCTGTTGAAATGCGTCTTTCCCGGGGGTAGCTTAACTGCATCGTTCTAAGTGTTGTTTTTTAAATCTTGTTCAAAGAGAATGTTACATGTTTTTTGACTACAGCGACTACAATGTGATTGTCACTGGGGGGACTCGCGGGATAGGCAGGGCGATATCCGAGAGGTTCTTGTCCTCCGGGGCAAGTGTCGTGGCGCTTTACGCGGGAAATTCCTCGGCTGCCGAGAAGTTCAAGAGCGCCGCCGCCTCGGACAAGCTCTCGGTCGAGCAGCTCGATGTCTCGGACTATTCCGCGGTGGAGGATTTTTTCGAGCGCTACGACAAGACCCACGATTCTCTGGAGGTCTTGGTGAACAACGCCGGCATACGCAGGGATGCGGTCGTGGGGATGATGGGGCGTGAGGATTGGGATGCCGTTCTAAACACCAATCTGGGAGGCACGTTCAGCATGAGCAAGTTCGCCTTGTTGAAGATGCTTCAGAAGAAGTTCGGGAGGATAATCAACATCACGTCCCCCTCCGGCAAGCTTGGTTTTGCCGGACAGGCGAACTATGCGTCGTCCAAGGCCGGTCAGGTGGCGTTCGCGAAGACTTTGTCGAAGGAGGCAGGCAGGAGGAAGATCACTGTGAACTGCGTCTCCCCGGGGTTTATCGGGACAGAATTGATAGGCGATCTTCCCGAGGACATGCTCAAGGAATACAGGAAGCAGATCCCCGTGGGGCGGTTCGGGGAGCCTGATGAGGTGGCGCATGCGGTGCTCTTCCTTGCTGCGCGCGAGTCGGCATACATCACTGGCACTGTGTTGGAGGTTGCCGGGGGGATTTGATTCTACGGAGGATGAAGTGGACGATTTTCTCGGGCTTTCGGGCAAGAGTGTGCTGGTCACAGGGGTTGCTAACCGCAGAAGCGTGGCCTGCCACACTGCGTCAGTCCTTAGAGATTGCGGCGCGGAACTCCTGTTCTCTGTGCAGCTTCCAGAGCAGAGGGCCTTTGTCGAGAAGTCTTTTCCCGGATCGCCGGTTTGCCTGTGCGACGTCTCGAGGGACGCGGATCTGGATTCACTTGCCGCTTGGGTGCGCGGCACCAACTCCCCGCTCTACGGACTGCTGCACTCCATAGCATTTGCGAATTTCGCAGACGCGAAACTGCCTTTCCAGGAGACGCCAAGGGCCGATTTCGTCGAGGCGTTTGAGATATCCTGCTATTCGCTGATGGGGCTTGCAGCAAGGATGAAAAGCCATATGGATACGAAGGGCAGCATCGTGGCATTGTCTATTTCCACCACCGCGATGGCCGCGGAGAGCTACGGCTACATGGCGCCCGTCAAGGCAGCGCTGGACTCGGCAGTGTGCTTCCTGGCGAAATCTTTATCTGAGGATTCCGAGATTAGGGTGAACAGTGTCGGGGCTTCTTTGCTGAAGACATCCGCCTCTGCGGGCATCCCGGGCTATATAGAGCCATATCTATACGCCGAGAAGGCGACCTTGCGCAAACGTGCGCTGGAGACCACAGAGGTGGCGAATGCGGTAGCTTTCCTCTTGAGTCCGGCATCCTCTGGGATAAACGCCTCCAAGATTGTCGTTGACGCCGGCATGTCGGTGAACTATTACGACAGGGAGATAGTGTCCGCAGTGGTAAATACAGGCTGTAAATGTTGAATCCATGGATGGAGCGAAGAACAATAAGATAGATCATTTCATTCGAGTCAGCGCAGTG
>CAZANS010000329.1:0-3026 GCA_964486565.1 uncultured Victivallales bacterium | reverse complement strand
GACTAGGCAGGTATGCCCGCTCCCGCATCGGCGTGGCCTCGCATCCAAAATGGCAAGCCGCGCCTGTCTGAGTGCACCGCACAGGGATGCGGCCACGGGGAGTTTTGAAACTGGCTTTATGAGACTCTTTATTCCGGTTCCGACGGCAAGAGGCTGGGTGATGCTCATGCTTTCATTTGCGAGTTTCGCAGTGACGATGGTCAATGCGAACCCTTCGACGGCGCTGGTGGCGGCGTTGTTCGCCGGGGCTTTGGTGTCGGGGTTTGTTTTTTCGATAACCTCGGTCTCTGGTCTGAGGGTTTCCCGCGAGCCTTCGGGGGAGGGGAGCTGCGGTTCGAGGATGAACCTGCCTCTGCTTGTGCGCAATATCGCGCGTTGTCCGAGGCAGAGCGTGATTGTGAGGGAGCGTATGCCTTTCGCGGTGCAGGGTGCATATACAGATTTCACCGTGGACTCCCTGGCCGCCGGCGAGGAGAGGACTGTCGAGAGAAGCGTGCCCTTGCGCCGACGGGGGACCTACATGTTGAACGAAGTCTGGCTTGTCGGCGGGGACTCGATGGGGATTTTCAAGGCCGTCAGGAGGTTCGAGCTTCCGGAGGAGCTGGTGGTCTACCCCGCATCGGTGCGAATCTCGCAGATACCCTTGGATTTGCGTCAACACTCTCGAGTGTTCCACAACGGGCGCCCCTTGGGTGTCTCGGGTCAGGGGCAGGAGATATTCGGGCTGAGGGACTACCGTACGGGAGACCCGTTCAGGCTGATACACTGGAAGGCCAGCGCACGGCGTCGCAAGATCGTGACCAAAGAGTTTGAGGCGAACGCGGTGAGCAGCATAGCAATTATTCTCGACACCGAGGCACGTACGGTAGGCGATGATGCAACGGAGAGCAATTTCGAGTACATCATATCTCTGGCCGCGACTCTGGCCGGGCATCTTGCAGTGGCGTACTGCAACGTCACCTTCATATCGGGGCCCTGCGGCGAGGGTGGGATCTACGAGTCCGGCACGGCATACAGCGTGTGCAGGAGGATCATGAGGGAGCTGGTCGACATCGAGCCCTGCGGCACTTCCATCGCCGACCTGCTCGAGGCTAATTCTCATGTGTTCCAGCCGGGTTCGCTGCTCTACTGCCTTTCGATGACCTGCGTCGAGAGGGAGGTCCAAATGCTCAGCGAGCTTTCCGACCGCGGGGTCGAGGTGAGGAGCATATACGCGCCGAAAAGGCTGTTCCCGCGGAATGCCGGGATTCGGCGTGAGGCCGTGGCAATGCATGCCGCCGCGTCAGCCTTGCTCCCGGAGCATGTGGCTCCAGTGCCCAAGGTTGTCTTCTCCGGCATGGGTATGGAGGACGCGCTCTCATGTACGAGCTGAGTTCCAGGACAGAATACACGAGGGCCATGCTGCTGCATCTGCTCTACTGTTTGATGTACAGCCTTTCGGTGATGGCGGCGCTGTGGCACCACGGCGACCCGGTGGCTACGATCGCCGCAGTGTCCCTGGCCATACCTGTGGCGCTGCTTCCATTCTTCAGGATTTTCCGCCGTGAGCTCACCCGCACATTGATGCAAATAGTCTTCCCTGTAGCTGCGGGGGCATGGCTCCTGCACCGGTTCTCGGCAAGGATACCATCGGACAGGTTCCTCATTGAGACCTTGGCGCTCGCCGGATATGCATTCGGATTCACCCTGTGCAGAAAGGACAGGGGCTTCCTGATGCTGGTCTGCGCGGTGATGCTGGTCTACGGCGGGGTCTACCCGCGGGACATCTTCATCCATCTCTCACCCTTCCTCGCGCTGGTCGGGGCGCTGATCTTCTACATGTCACGGACCGACGCGCTGTCCGCCATGCCTGATAATCCCGTTGAAATGGGCAAGTCTCGCTACTCCTGGTGCTATCTTTTGCCCCAGATAATGCTGATGTTCGTGGTCTCGGCGGCGCTTTATGGTTTGCTTCCAGACGACGATGCCACCTCGCGCGGCTTCGTTTCCTCGGATTTCAGCTCCAAGCGCAATCTCAGTCCCGCCAGATTCAGGGACTGGTTCGATACAGCAAGGGTGATGCCCGACCATGCCGGGAGGCATCCGGTCTCGGGGCAAGAACCATCGGCGTTATCAGAACACAGCAGAGTTTCCGTTTCCGGTTTGAAGGGGGAAAAGGGTTTTAGCCTCGACGGCTCAGGCACCGCCCCACCCGGGGACGAGCTGCTGTTCACCGTCCGCTGCGACAGCAAACTCTACTGGCTCGCCGCGCTGTATGACGAATATGACGGGATCGAGTGGCGGACCAGCGAAGACATGAAGGAGCAGGAGTTCGAGTTCTCATGGGACACGAATAGGCTATACATCTCCGTCAGGCAGGAGTTCGAGATGAGAAAATGGTTGTCCAGAACCCTTTTCTGCTCCTTCATGCCTTCATACTGCAGCGCAGACGGTTACCCGTTCAAGTTCCTCGAACAGCGATTTTATTGCATTAAGCTTGGCGAGAAGGGTTATGTCCCCGATCTGCCTTTTGGCTACTCGGTGACTTCGCTTGTGCCGTTCTCGAGGGTGTCGCCTGCCGACAGCGAACTTCTCTGGTGGGAGGCGCTCGAAAAACGACACTACCTACAGCTTCCAGATGGCAGGATATCATCCCGGTTGCGCGAGAAGGCTCTGGAGATAACCGCAGGCGTCGCTTCCGACATGGACAAGGCTGTCAGGATACGGGACTATCTTCGCAGCAGTTTCCCCTACACCCTGGCCCCCGAGAAAAAACTCCCCCCCGACGCAGAGGGCGCCGACTTCATGATCTTCGAGCTGCGCTCGGGCCATTGCGAGTACTTCGCATGCGCCATGGCAGTACTTGCGAGAATCGCAGGGCTCCCATCGAGGGTCGCCACCGGGTTCTCCCCCGGGAACTTCAACCTCATCACCCGCGAATTCGAGGTCCACGAGTACCACGCTCATGCATGGACACAGATATTCATCGAGGGGAAGGGCTGGCTCACTTTCGACGCCACTCCACAGTCCGCAGTGCCCTCCAGGGC
>CAZANS010000328.1:0-3027 GCA_964486565.1 uncultured Victivallales bacterium | reverse complement strand
CCTCTGCCCTCTGTCCTCTGTCCTCTGTCGTCTGCCCTCTGCCCTCTGTCGTCTGCCGTCTGTCCTCCGTCGTCTGTCCTCTGTCGTCTGCCCTCTGTCGTCTGTCCTCCGTCGTCCGTCGTCTGATTTCTGCCCCATGCCCCATACCCCATGCCCTCTGCTTTCTCCCCCAATGTAACCAATGCAACCAATGTAACTAATGAACCCAATGGAACAATACTAATCCCCTGTATTCCGCTGTGTGATTTTGATTGCGAATCCTGCGATGAGTGAGCGGAGGGTCTTGGGTCTGACGACCTCGACCTGTCCGGCCTGCCACATGATCCACCTGATGATGTCGTCCTTCGGGGCGTGCGGGATATGCAGGTCGAAGGTGCTGTCATCGCGCGGGATGCTTTTCTGCCCGGGATGGAAGACATAGTCCTGGGCGTATGCCGCGATCCTGGTGTCGCACCTGAGGACGATGTTCTTGATCTTCTCGAACACGAAGAGCCCTTCCGAGCGCGTCTCCTCGATAAGCTGTCTGTCGGACTCGAAGAACTTCCCTGTCCGGGCGGCGGAGTTCACGCGGTGCAGGGAGAACACCCAGACCTTGCGCTTGAGATGACAGTACGCCTTGATGTACCATGCGCCGTCGTAGAACGCGATGATATGCGGGTCAATCCTCCTGGCGCTGCGCTCGCCCTTGGCGTTGGTGTACTCGATGTCGAGAGCCTCCTTTGACTTCCATGCGTCAAAGACTGTCCTGAATATCTCCGGGCTGACATGTACCGTCATCCTGCTGCATACCATGAGCGACTCGAGGTATGCCGTCTCAAGCAATTCATTTGAGTTGGTCGTGAGCTGCTGGGCCGTGGCCTCCTTGATCTTGGTCTTCAGTGGCTCCGGGAAGATGTTCTCGGCCAGACGGCAGCCGAGCACCATCGCGAGCATGTCCAGGTCGCTGACGACCGGCGTGCTGAACTCCCAGTACTGGCTCTCGAGCAGGTATCCCTTGTGCTCGTGCGAATATCGCAGCGGCGCCTTGAACTCCTCGCGCAGCGCCTGGATGTCGCGCTGGACAGTCCGCGCGGTGCAGTTTATGTTCTGGTTCTCGACAATATCCAGATTACGGAGCTTCTCGGCAAAACTATAGCTGTTGGGGTAGCTGTTGGTCTTCAGCTCCCCAACGAAGAGCACCATTCTCCTCAACTGCTTCTTGCTTATCGGCATATCTTGACTCCTTGCGTCTCGGCCCGCCACCGGGCCTATCATTGGAAAAAACGCGAGTTTTTTCCCTCCCGGCATCACAGTACGACATAAAATGACGTAGTTCAAGCAGTAGAATGTCGTCATAGCGCTAGAAAATTATATTTTTACTGGAGGTGGACATGAGAAGCGCGATAAGGATTAGGCCCTCGCAGCATCCGGACGTCATCGCCGACAAACATGCGGTGTGGATCTCGGTCGTCGTGGTGTTCCTGATGTGGGTGGTCGGTATCGGGGTGACGGTATATTGCGTCTTGCTTATTTTCGCCGGCGTCTTCCTTCTGCCCTTGCAACTATTGGTGGGTCTGTTCAAATGAAAAGCTTTGAAGAACATGCAAGGATGTGGTTTTTGCAGACCAACGAGATGGCCCGGGAGGATGCTCAGAATTTCGGGGTGAAGCAACTGAGCCTTGACATGCAGAATGAAATGAGGGAGTTCGATTATGCGGTCGAGGCCCGGAGGAAGGACTTGACGATCCTAGGCTCTTTCCTGTCAATACTGGTGTCGGTGCCGGGATTTATAATCGGAGTGATTTTGGGTGTCATGGCAGCGTTCAACTCGATAGGCGCGTGGTGGGAATATATATTCAGGTGAGCATATGCAGGGCATGAGTGGCCTTTACTGGAGTTGCCGCAGGAAGATGCGGAAGAAGATCGTCGAGGGTCGTGGCATGAAGTACTACGACATGGCGTTCCAGGTGTATCTTGCGATATACGACGAGGGCAGGCACCTGGACGATTACGAGCAGAAGCTGCTCGAGGAGGAGTACGACTACTATATCGAGAGCATCATGTTTCAGCATCAGTTGGAATATGTCGTGATGGACAACAAAGGCAGGCGTTACAAGGACATAACCTTGCTTCCGAAGGATGAGCATATCTACTACCGCTACGGCTACCGGTGGGCAAGCACCAGGAATATGCTGATGACGAGCGACTGGCACAGCAACCGGGGCGGCAGCCGTTCTTTCGAGGACCGATTCGTGAGGAACAGCTTGCTCAGTTTGCCCTACGCCTCACCGGAACGCGATACGGAAATAACCGACATGTCCCTTGTCAGCTTCTATGACCAGCCCAGGGCTCTCGGCCCGGACGAGGTGTGGCCGGAAAACGAGAACCCCTTCAGGTTCTCATCCAAGTGCGCCCATTGCGACGCTACAGGATATGTGGCGGAGCTGTCCCGAAAATCCAGCAGCATGACCCTGATGCCATGCTGCAAATGCGGGGGCAGCGGCTATGTGGCCTTCAGCAAAACAATGGTAAATAAATCAACAAAAAAGGAGAGTCATGAGAAAGGTTCCAAGGTGTATTTCAGGGATTTTTTTAGCCCTGGTCTTGACATGCCTGCCGGCAAGCGCCGGGGATTCCGACTCGCGGAAGCGTGAGTTCATCCCCTATCACGAGACCTCAAGGCTCAAACGCTACAATCCCAACGCTGTATGGCGGCACGACCCCTGCCAGCGCTGCAACGGCACGGGCTTCAGGGTCGTCCTGGAGCACGACCACGCAAAGAACAGGACAATCAAACGCCTCAAGCCGTGCCTCAGATGCAGAGGACGCGGAACAAAAGGAATGAGCAAGATGTGAAACGGAGAAACGGAGAAACGGAATGTCTAAACACTAAACAAACGCAAAAATCGAATGTTCAAAACAAACAAACTAATACATAAGACAAACGGAAGAGATGGAGTGTCGTGGTGCTGTAATGCTGTAATTCGGTAGACAACCAACAACCATGAACTGTGAACTGTGAACCGTGAACCGTGAACTGTGAACCGT
>CAZANS010000327.1:0-3037 GCA_964486565.1 uncultured Victivallales bacterium | reverse complement strand
CCCCACCCTACATGACATTGCTAATCGTCTCATAATTGAATAGCGTTCCAAATCAGAAAATCAACGGTGCCAGCTTCATTTTATTGTCGGGCACTTGCGATTCCGTCAAATCAGGCTATCTTCCAGAATGACGGTTGATTTCGTGTTTTTAAGCTGATCCCTTTATTTTATCGCGTTAAATTTATGGTGAACTACTATCCAGGGAATTCCTACCATACCCCTGCAGGCAATGTCAGGGACTTTCTCGACAGGCTGCTTCTGGGGACAAGATGGTACTTTTACTTCAACATCATGAGGGTGGTCCTCGACTCGCGGAGAAGAGCCATAGAGGGGCGCTACGACGACGATGCATGGGTGGAGTCGTCCTACCGGATGCTGCGCTGCCATGAGCGCAGCGGTGCGCTTTGTCACTTCATGGGTCTCGAGAACATCTCCCGTAACAACGCGCCTGTGATATTCATCGGGAACCACATGAGCACAGCGGAGACCTTCCTCATGCCTTCGATCATCGTCCCGAGGAAAAAAATCACCTTCGTAATCAAGAAGAACCTCCTTGACTATCCCGTTTTCGGGCCTATCATGAGGTCAAGAGACCCCGTGGCGGTCAACCGGAAAGATCCCAAGGAGGACTTCAAGGCCGTGATGTCCCAGGGCAAGGAGAAGCTCGGGTTCGGGACTTCGCTCGTCATTTTCCCGCAGTCAACAAGGATGCAGCAGTTCTCTCCGAAGAATTTCAACACCATCGGGATAAAGCTTGCCAAGAGCACCGGGGTGCCTATAGTCCCTTTCGCGCTGAAGACCGATTTTTGGGGCAGGGGCTGGCTTTTCAAGGATTTCGGCCCGGTGAACAGGGGCAAGCAGATTTACATCGAGTTCGGAGAGCCCTTCAATGTCACTGGGAACGGCAAGGAGGAGCACCATCGAGTGATTGACTTCATCAAGTCGAAGCTCGCGGAATGGGAGCCGCGGAATCTCGACCCCGCCCTCAGCCGGCAACACGCGACATGAAGATAATACACTTCTCAGACCCCCATGTCTGCCTGGCGCCAGAGTCCCTGTCGGCCCTCTTTGACAAGAGGATTTTGGGTTTTTTCAACCATACCCTCCGGAGGAGTTTCAACCATGACCTCTCGTTGCTGGACAAGGCTGTCGAGTTTATCTTGATCGAGAAGCCTGACGTTGTGGTATGCACCGGGGACATCACCTCCACCGGGCAGCCTTCGGAGTTCGCCAGGGCTTTGGATCTGCTCGCCCCGCTCACGAACTCGGGCATCCCGTTCCTCTGCGTCCCCGGCAACCACGACTCATACGTCAAGGACAAGCCTTGCAGGGAGGCCCTCGATGCCGCCTTTTCCATGTTAAACGACAAGAGATGGGCCCTCGACGGCCTGCCGGCCAGGCTGGAGATTGGCGGATGCGAGTTCATACTTGTCAATGAGTGCCGTCCGACAAACATATTGCTATCATCAGGTGGCCTGCAGGAACGGGACGCGAAGACGATCTCACAATGGTGCGCTGTAAAAAAGACAAAACCCCGAATCCTCGTGGGGCATTTCCCCTTCTGGTACAAAAAGGGCAACCTTGGGGCAAGAAGATCGCTGGGCAATCGAGAGGTGCTGAGGTCGTTGATGGAATCTGGCGCGATAGACCTGTCGTTGTGCGGCCATGTCCACAGGCATTTCGCCGAAACCGTTGCCACTGGAAGGGGTGAGGTATGCGCAGGCTCTACAACTCTCAACGGCAATGTGGCCGTCATTGAATATCTCGGGAATGATGATAGATTCTCATGTTCATTTGTTCGTGTCGGTTCAAGTTAGCAAGATGTTAAGTTTGGAGAGGAAAATGTCTGAGAAACCTGCCAGGTTCGGGCTGGCGCTTGTCGTCTCGGGGCCCAGCGGCACCGGGAAGTCAACAGTATGCAAAATGCTGCTCGGGCGAAATCCGCAGATCAGCTTCTCAGTCTCGTGCACCACACGCGCACCGCGCCCGGGGGAGACCGACGGCACAGATTACCATTTCATCCCCGAAGAGCAGTTCGGTGCGAAAGTCGCAAATGGTGACTTCCTCGAGCACGCTTCGGTTCATGGCAGGCGCTACGGGACGCTTCGGGCCGAGGTGGTCTCAAAGGTCTCCGCAGGGCGCGATGTCCTGCTCGATATTGACATACAGGGCGCCATGCAGATAAAGGATTTCGCCTCGGCGGATGCCGTGCTCTCAAGATGCGTCGAGTTTGTCTTCATCGGCCCTCCGAACTTCGCCGAGTTGGAAAGACGCCTGAGGGGCAGAGGGACGGAATCCGAGGAAGATATCGAGATCAGACTCAAAAACGCGCGCTCTGAACTTGAAAAATGGGTCGAGTACGACTTCCTTATAATGAACAAGACCGTCGGGCAGGCCGTCGAGGACCTCGAGAAGCTCGTGGATGTCCTGCACAAACGCACAACAAGACTCAAGGATTCAGGATTTTTCAGATGAAAGACAAGACCGTCGTTTTGGGAGTTACAGGCTCGATCGCAGCCTACAAGGCCGCCGAACTCTGCAGCAAGCTGGTGCAGCAGGAGGTGTCTGTAAGGGTTGTCATGACCGATTCAGCGTGCAGGCTGGTAACGCCTGCCACTTTTCTGGCGCTCTCGCGGAACCCGGTGATAACGACCCTGTGGGGAGCTTCCCGAGTGGCAGCCGAGGCATATCGCGCTTTCTGACGATGCAGATCTGCTGATCGTTGTCCCGTGCACCGCCAACTTCATCGGCAAGCTCGCCTCAGGTATCGCGGACGACGCGCTCTCCACCATGGCAATCTCATATTCCGGCCCCACAATCATTGCCCCGGCAATGAATCCCAGGATGTGGGCTCATCCTGCCGTCAAGCGCAACGTGGACATTTTGCTCGAAAGGGGAGTCATCTTCGTGGGGCCGGAACACGGCAGGGTGGCATGCGGAGAGGACGGCGCCGGCAGGATGGCCCATGTCCAGGACATAATCGAGGCCTGCCGCAAAAACCTCGAACACAACCCAGTAAACCAAGACTGAACAACTC
>CAZANS010000326.1:0-3042 GCA_964486565.1 uncultured Victivallales bacterium | reverse complement strand
AGCAGATCCGGCTTCAGGTATCGCTTGATTGCCCTGCAGTCCTCCGGTGCGTTCTTCGAGGATCCCCAGGATTCCCGGCAACGTCTCTATGAGGCGATAAGGGGCCTGGCTGTCGACAGGCTGGATTTCGAGCTGGCCGCGGAACGTTTCGGCTACTCGACTTCCTCTCTTGAGGTTCTGGTCCGGAAGTTCCAGAGCGGTGCCATCGAACTGTTCCCGCGGACACAACGGAAGGCCAGGTCGAAGAAGATATCTGGCATCCTCCAGCGTGAGCTGGTCAAGCTTCGCAACTACGGGCTGTCGGCCAAGGAAATCCGCGACAGGCTTGACGCCAACAAGTTCAGCGTGTCCGTCAGGTCGGTCGAGCGCATATTGGCCGAGCTGGGCTTCCCCAAGCTTCATCGGAGAAGCAACAAGGAGCTTGGCATCAGCCGCAAAAAGACTATCATTCCTGAAGTCACGGCCCAGCTCGACGTTGACGCCTTGGAGGAATTCAGCACCGACTGCCCGGTGGCCTGAGTTTTCTTTTTCCTCCCGTACATCATAGAGTCGGGGATCATGGATATCGTTGCCCGTTGCCGGCTCCCCGAATCAGGAACGATCGGCTCGGTGAACGCAGGGCTCTCCATGCTGCTTCTTAAGCTTCTCGGGCAGGAGAGGCTCAGCCACATCAGGCAGTACGACAGGGAAACGGGGTTCGGTGTCTTTGCCGGTCTGAACGTGCTGCCCAAGCCGACTTATATGAACACCTATTCATGCAGGTGCTCCGAGGATATGCTTCTGGAGTTCCAGCAAAATATCGTCTCGCTGTTCAATGACAAGTATCCCGGCATGTACGACTCAGGCCAGATCAACCTGGATTTCCACTCGATCCCGCACTACGGCGACGAGTCGGAGATGGAGAAGGTCTGGTGCGGATCGCGCGGCAAGGCCATGAAGTGGGCGAACACCGTGTTCGCCCAGGACTGCGCGAGCAACGCGTTGATCTACACCCGTACAGAGATTAAACGCAGCGAGGAGAGCGGGGAGGTGAAAAGGTTCGTCGAGTACTGGAGAGCCATAAAGGGCGACTTTGCAGACACGCTTGTCTTCGACTGCAAGTTCACCACGTATTCCGTGCTCGACGACCTGGCCGACGACGGAGTCAAATTCATCACCTTGAGGCGACGCCATGCGGACCTGATCAGGAAAACTTCGGAAACCCCGGAGGAGCTCTGGCAGAAGGTCTATCTTCCGATACCGAAGCGGGAACGGAAAAGAGTCTCTGTTAGCGAGGAAATCGTACGAATTAAGAACTGCCGCAATGTATTTAAGAATCCATTTCGACATCCTATGGACACTGATCGCAGACACCCTCTACCATAGGTTGGCCGACGACCTGAAGAGATTTGAGAAATGCCTCGCCCCCACAGTCTTCAAAAAATTCGTCAACATGCCCGGCAAGGTCGTCTTCGACGGGAGAAAGTTCCAGGTTAGAATCAGAAAGAGGGCGCACACTCCAGTCCTGCTCGGGGTGGAGAAGCTGAACAAGCCGATACGTGTGCCATGGCTCGGGAACCGGACGGTTGAAATCATCTGGACCGCCTAAGCTACGGCAGGAGGCTAAATGGCGGTTAATAGGCCCGTGAAAAAGCGTGTTAAACCTAAGAGCCAGTTTCAAAACTCCGCGTGAACCGCGTTGGGAGCGCAGTTGCCTCAGCAGGGAAATGACTCGAACATTTCTGCACATTATCCTGATTTGAATGCATCGTAACTTAGCCGATCAATCCAGCACCAAGGGTCTGCCCCCATCCCCATCCCCGCCGATCACCCCGAACGTGTAGCTCCGTTGCCAACTGAGATCCTTGCCCGGCGCGATTTTCAGTGCGATGAACTGCTCCGGGCATACGTAGGTCTGTGAGGCGTGGATGGCGGTGCGCTCGACGGTAAGGGAGGTCTCGACATCGATACGCTGGCCGGTCCCGGCGTGTTCGACCGCGAGCGCAAATGGTTCCTTGTACCCCATCGGGGAAGGCACGTTGATGTTCACGGCCGTGGGAATCCGGGCCGTGAAGTGGACCGACCTGCCCTTCTGCGCCTGCTCCTGCCCTAGACCCGTGGCTTTGAAGTCGTACGGGAACGACACGACGTAGTCCGGACCCACGGGCCGGTCGTGGAACGTGAAGAAGTTGTGGACGTAGTTCTCCGTCGCCAACGGCTTCGTGCCCGTGTTACGCAGCGTCCAATCGACTGTGAGCTGTTTTCTTTCGACCCTCACGACCGCCGACAGCGAGTAAGCGTAGCCCTGGGTACCCTCGCTCACCTGCGTAAAGGTCGCCGTGTCCCTACCCCACGTCACGGTTGTCTCGGCAGGCGTCAGAACCTCGTAGGGTTTCCAGAAGGAATAGGCTTGCCCCTTTTTCTTGAGGACACCGACGCCGATCTTGACGAAGCCTTCCCCTTCCTCGGCCTCGGCGAATCCGGGTGGCGGTGTAAACGGGTCGAATTCGCTGGCCAAGCCGGCGTGGTGCTGTACGGGGTCATGCTCCACGGGGTTGTACAGGAAATCCTTCCCGTCGAGTGCGACACCGAGCACGGCCGCCACGGGGGTGAAGCGCACGCCCCTATTGTAGCGCTCGGGATGCGCCGGGTCCATCACCTCCACCACCAGATACTCGCTCCACAGCATCCTCGTCCCCTCGTGTCGGGGCTTCGGGTCTGTCGCCTGCGCCAGACCCGACGCTGCACAGGCGAGCACGGATGCCAGCAGAACCCCTCGTATCATTTGCGTGTTGCGTTCGGGAAACCGGTAATTCATGGTCATTTCTCTACCTCTCTTTTCAGTCAGTTTTGTGGTTTGCAGTTTTGCATTCTATAGTCAGGGGTGCAGCGCGGGATTGAGCCAGTTGCCTGCATCGAAGGCGTTGCCGTCGCCGGCATCGTCGAGCACGAGGCGCAAGCGCTCGACTCCGGTCACATTGACCTCGACCGGCAGCACCTCGTCCAGCCCCGAGCGCAGTCCAGATGTCCACAGCCGTTGGCCGTCGCCGTAGATATTGAACA
>CAZANS010000325.1:0-3049 GCA_964486565.1 uncultured Victivallales bacterium | reverse complement strand
CCTGCCACTTGCGGCGCACGCCATATTTACCACATGACATATTTATTTTACCATAAAGCCTATTTTTTTATGTTCAAAAGCTATTATTTTTTTTAATCACATAACATAAATTTATGGAGGCACGAGATGAGTTTTCAGATGACACAGCACACGAATCCCTGGGAGACGCCGAGTCTTGTGGGGCTTAACAAGCTGTCGCCCAGGGCGACTTTATACCCCTATCCTGCCGCAGATATGGCCAAGAGCTGCGACAGGATCAATTCTCCTTGGGTATCGAGTTTGGACGGGGAGTGGAGGTTCTCGCTTTTCGACTGTCCCGGCAACGTCCCGGCTGATTTCGAGTCGCCGAATTTCAAGGACAGCTCGTGGCGCGGCATAAACGTCCCCGGGAACTGGACCATGCAGGATTTCGGCGACTATCCCCATTACACCAACGTCAGGATGCCATGGGACACCCAGCACCCGCACGTGCCGGAGAAGAACCCCACAGGGATTTACCGAAGGACGTTCGAGCTTCCGAAAGACTGGGCCGGGCGCAGGACCATAATTCACTTCGCCGGCGTGGAGAGCGCGTTCTTCGTCTATGTCAACGGCGTGCAGGCAGGTTTCAGCAAGGATTCCAGGACACCAGCCGAGTTCGACATATCCAATCTGGTCAAAAAGGGCGCCAACACCCTGGCGGTGATGGTTATACGATGGTCCGACGGAAGCTTCGTCGAGGACCAGGACCACTGGTGGATGGCAGGGATCTACCGCGGTGTCCACCTTTACTCCCAGAACCACGTGGCGATCAGGGACGTGTTCGCCGTGGCCACGCCGGAAAATGACTGCAAAACCGGCACCCTCGACCTTAAGGTCCGCGTGAATTTCGGCAGAACGCCCGAGAAAGGATGGACTATTAAGGCCATGCTCTTCGACAGCCGGAAACTCAATGGACCAATCAAGAGCGCAGCCTTCGACGTGCCCTACGCCGACCAGATGGGATATTCCAACTACGGGCACCTGGCATGCTCGTCAATCAAGGTCGCCAGGCCTGCGCTGTGGAGCGCGGAGGACCCGAGGCTGCACACGCTCGTAGTCTCCCTGGTCAGCCCAGAGGGGACGGAGATCGAGGCTACCTCCTGCAAGGTCGGCTTCCGCAGGGTCGAGATCAAGAACCGACAGGTGCTGATCAACTCCAAGCCGGTGATGTTCAAGGGCGTCAACCGCCACGACCACGACGACACCTTCGGCAAGGCCGTGCCGGAAGATGTCATGCGCGCAGATATCATGCTGATGAAACAGTTCAACTTCAACGCTATAAGGACATGCCACTACCCCAACGACGCACGCTTCTACGAACTATGCGACGAGTACGGCATGTACCTCATTGACGAGACAAACATCGAGTCCCACCACTACGGCAGCCTGCCATGCACGGCACCCGAGTGGAACGCCGCATTCCTCGACCGCGGCATGAGGATGGTCGAAAGGGACAAGAACCACCCATGCGTCGTCTTCTGGTCCTTGGGCAACGAGTCCGGATACGGCCCCAACCACGACTCCCTCGCCGCATGGATACGCGCATACGACAAGTCCCGGCTGATCCACTACGAGCAGGCGGCCAACCTCTGGGGCGGCGACTCCTTCGGCAAAGGGCTCATCTCAACCGACATAATCTGCCCGATGTACTCCAATCTGGACTCCATCGTCGAATGGTCGAGGAAATCAAAGGACCACCGGCCGCTGATATTGTGCGAATACTCACATGCAATGGGCAACAGCAACGGCTCATTGAAGGAGTACTGGGAGGCATTCGAGTCATGCCATGGACTCCAGGGCGGATTTATCTGGGACTGGGTTGACCAAGGGATCATACAGAAGTCCGGGGACAGGACCAAGCCAGCCGCGGCAGGGAGCGAGAAGGTACAAACCATAGCCCAGAGGCAGGCCGAATGCCATATCCCCGGCGGGAAGTTCCACTGGGCCTACGGCGGCGACTTCGGCGACGAGCCAAACGACTTCGACTTCTGCATCAACGGCCTCATCTGGCCAGACAGGACCCCCCACCCGGCGATGTTCGAGTTCAAAAAACTCGCCCAGCCTGTCGCCGTTGTCAAGTCGGATATCAAAAAATTCGCATTCACGGTGGTGAACAAGCAGCACTTCTCATCGATGGCCTGGCTCAAGTGCTCATGGCAGCTCTTGCGCAACGGCTCCCCGGTGGCAAAAGGGCAGCTACCTAAACTCGACATCGCCCCCGGCAAATCAAAGAGGATAAGCTTGAAGATATCTCCGCAGCTCATGTCCGTCCCGGCGGAGTACCATGTCAACTTCAGCTTCCGCTCAAAAAACGACACATCATGGTGCCAGAAAAACCACGAGATCGCTTGGGAGCAGTTCCCCATCAGACGCCAAAAGACCAGAATCGCAGCCGCAAAGTCCCGTGCAGAGGTGGTGCTGAGCGAGAGCCGCGATCAAATTTCCCTGCGTTCGGGTGAGATTGAGCTGATATGCGACAACAAAACAGCCGAGACCAAGATGCTTTTCAAAGGTCGCGAGATGATCGGCGCCGGCCCGGAACTGCAGATATGGAGAGCCGCGACCGACAACGACGGCATACGCAAATGGTCCGGACAGGAAAACAACCCACTCGGACAGTGGACGGCCGCAGGGATTGACAACCTGAAAATCATCTCGGAAGAAGTCTGCGCAAAAGGGGGAAACTCGATCGTGATCAAGAAATCACGCGCAGGCAAAGACCCGAGGCTCGAGATCGTTCACACACAGATTCTTTCAATGACAGGACATCAGGCCATCGCGGTCGAGAACATCGTCACGGCCCACAAAAACCTGCCATCGCTTCCCAGAATCGGCGTGGTCATCCGCACCGCGCAGGGATTCGAATCGCTAAAATGGTTCGGCAGAGGCCCCCACGAGAACCACATAGACAGAAACGCAGGCGCGCCAGTGGCTCTTTACCAAAGCTCCGTGGACGAGCAGTTCGTGCCATACATCATGCCCCAGGAACACGGGAATAAAACAGATGTCAGATGGTTCGAGTTGGCCG
>CAZANS010000324.1:0-3054 GCA_964486565.1 uncultured Victivallales bacterium | reverse complement strand
GCCGAACTTCTTGACTTCGTGACTTGGGGACTTCATGACCCCGCATCCGCAAAATCGGCGTAACCACCCGGTGTCACGAGGTCATGAAGTCACGGAGTCAAAAGAACTTCGGAACGAGTTGCAACCCTCAAAGACTCGAAACAACAGACCCGGTGATATTTTTTCTTTTCTCGGTTGAATTGTCGGGAGGCACGTATAATATTACAGCTAATATAAGGAAGCATAAAATATTTGGGCTTTAGGGGAGGGGCATCGGATTGGTTTGCGGGATTCGCAAGATGTTGTCATGGATTTAGCGATATGGGGCATGATATGTTGTATACGGGATCTGAGAGTTCTGGAGGAGTTTTTTGTGGGTTGGCGGCGGAGGGTGTATGCGCCGGTTTTCCCTCGCCGGCGGACGGTTATATGGAGGGTGGGCTGGACTTGAATGAACATGTTGTGCGTCATCCTTCCGCGACTTTTTTTATCCGTGTGCGTGGGGACTCGATGGTTGGTGCGGGCATTTTTTCGGGGGATCTGCTTGTTGTTGACCGTTCGCTTGCGGCGACCGACGGCTCGATTGTCCTGGCGGTGGTTGACGGCGATTTCACGGTGAAGCGTTTGCGCTGCTCCGGCGGGGCGGCGGAGCTTGTCGCGGAGAATTCGACGTTCTCGGGATGCGTTGATGTGTCATGCGCGGAGGAGTTCCGTGTATGGGGGGTTGTCACGCACAGTATCCGTTCGTTCATTTCGAGGCGGGCGGGAGGCGGCGGTTCGGGAGGGAAGGGGTGATGTTCGGGCTGGCCGACTGCAACAACTTCTACGCCTCGTGCGAACGGCTGTTCCGGCCGGCGCTCGAAGGCCGCCCTGTCGTAGTGCTTTCGAACAACGACGGCTGTGTCATAGCGCGCTCGAACGAGGCGAAGGCTCTCGGAATCGCCATGGGCGCGCCGTACTTCAAGGTGCGCGAACTGATCGAACGAAGCGCAGTGGCGGTGTTCTCCTCCAACTACGCCTTGTACGGCGACATGTCGTCGCGTGTGATGGACACGATATCGCATCTGGTCCCATCGCTTGAGATCTACTCGATAGACGAGGCTTTTATTGACTTCTCGGGCCGGTGCGATAAGGTTGACTATCCTGCGAAGGCCTGCGAGATTCGCAGGACTGTCTTGAGGGATGTCGGGATACCGGTGAGCATAGGTGTCGGAGCGACAAGGACGCTGGCCAAGGTGGCCAACAGGAGGGCGAAAAAACTGGATTGCGGTTACTTTGTCATTGACAGCGACTCGCTGCGTGACGAGGTGCTGGACTCGACGGTGACCGGGGATGTCTGGGGGATAGGCGGCGCGAGTGCGGCGAAGCTCGGGGGATGTGGGATTTTCACCGCCGGCGACCTCTGCCGTGCTGAAGACGGCCTGATAAGACGATTGCTCGGGGTGGTCGGGCTCAGGACGGCCTATGAGCTGAGGGGAGTGGATGCTGTGAGCGCAGAGGCGATATGCGGCGGGACAAGGAAGAGCATGTGCTGCTCGCGTTCGTTCGGCAGGCCGGTGATATCTGTCGCCGAGCTGAAGCAGGCCGTGGCGCATCATATTTGCCGCGCACTCTCTAAACTGCGTTCGGAATCCCTGCGCGCCGGATGCATGACCGTTTTCCTCAAGTCCCGGTCGCCTGCCAGAAAAGGGGCCGCTGTAGAAAAACCAGCCCCTAGGGTGGATTCCGCAAGCGTCGAACTCCACCTCCATTCAAACATTGACTCCGATTTTCTGCATTTCGGCAGCGACACCGTGGAGAAGCTTTTCCGATTCGGCTGCACATACAGAGGTGCAGGGGTGATCCTCTCGCGACTTCTGCCCGAGGGCGTTGCCGAGTCGGACTTCTTCGTTGATGGCCCCTCCGCAAAGGATATCCTGCTCGGGCGCACCGTTGACTCAATAAACTCCCGATTCGGTCGCGGAACACTTTTCCGGGCCGCAGAAGGGACCTCAAAAGCATGGGAGATGAAACGACAAAAATGCTCCGGCGCATACACCACCAAATGGGATGAACTCCCCATCGTCACACTGAAATAATCCTGGGCGGGAAATTCAGACAGTCTTTTAGAGTGCCAGCCAATTGTCAACCGCCCTCTGCCGTCTGTTACTTTGGTGGAGGCAGTATATCTGTCCCGGCGCCTGAGAACATTGAGTTGTTTCCGTTAAGTCCTACTGCGCCGCGGAATCTTGAGAATGCCGGGGGGATTTCGTAGCCCAGCTCGTCGAGTTTGAAGGATTGTGCGCTGCCGTCGCAGAATGCGACGTTTGCGCGCATTCCTGGGTGTCTGGGATCTGGTGCGGAGCGGTTGACGGCGCCGCGGTTGTCGTTGTCGCAGAAGTCGCTGAGTCCGTCAATGAGTCTCGGTGGGTCGAGTGCCCAGCCGTGGTTGCCGATTTTGTCCAGCCCGGAGGTCTTGCCGTCGGAGTAGGTGAGCTGCCCTTCGTCGTAAGGTCTTCTTTCTGTGTTGCCTGCTGCTGTTCCCATTGAGTCGGCGAACAGGACTGTGTCGGCTTTAATGTCTGCGATTCTCACCGGGAAGTTCACGTATTTGGTTCCTTTTTTCCTGCTGTTTCCGAGGAACTGGAAGTTGTATCCGTATCCGAAATTGCGTCCGTTGGCCATTTTTATTTCCGGCTCAGGACACAGGAAGGTGTCGCTGTCAACCAACTGGGTGTTATCGTCGGCCTGCAGGGGGCTAGGGTTTTTGAAAGGGTACATTTTCACTGCCGCGCCGAGCTGACAGTACCAGCGGGGGCGCCACTTGTAGCCGTTGCCTACCCAGTATTCTCCGGCGCCGAGCCTTCCCGGCACAACAACACCGTCATATTCGTTTGCATACAGGTTGAAGCCGAGTGCAAGCTGCTTCATGTTGTTCAGGCAGAATGTCTGTTTGGCCAGGTTCCTCGTGTATGAGATGGCCGGGAGCAGCAAAGCTGCTAGAATCGCGATGACGCTGACCACCACCAGCAGCTCGATAAGTGTAAATTGTTTGAGACGATGATTCCTTGACTCTTTCATATTCCCAGTTTCCTT
>CAZANS010000323.1:1139-3066 GCA_964486565.1 uncultured Victivallales bacterium | reverse complement strand
GGAGCGATGTTTCACCTGATCCTCACCATCTGTGTCATCGACATCCTGTGGTGGTTGAGGAAGTAGTCACCAAGGGGCGGCGGCTGTCGTCGCCCCGCTCAAATCGGAGGACCATTGAGAACCCTGCACCTGCTTGTTAGAGAGCTGTCTGATCTGATGGCTGAAGTAGAGGATGGAGGCGAGGCGGCCTTGGCTCGAATCAATGCGCTTATTCCCGACATCAATAAGGAAGCGGGGGATATATCCCGGCGTATCAAGGCCGCATCTGACGGGATCGCCCTCGCAGACAAGCACATCGAGAGGCTGAAGAAGAAGAAGAGCGCCCTCGCAAAAGAGATCAGAAACGAGAAGGAGTCAGCCCTGTTCGTCATGACCCTGCATAACATGGAAAAGGCAGGGGATGAATTAGATGGGCTGTCTGTTGTTGAAAGAGATGGACAAAAACCCTATATCAGAGTGAGGTGAATCATGGATGAGATGAACGAGGCAAAGATGATGAACGAGGCACTGAAGGCAACCCACGCCGCCCTCGACGCACCATCGAATATCTGCGAGTGGTGCGGCTTCGCGTCCGATCTGAAGGCGTTCGACGGCCAGCGCCTGTGCCGCACCTGCGCCGAGGGGGAAAAGATGTGTACCGAGTGCGGCTCCCCTGGATATCGAGAGCCGCAGAGCGGGCGACGAGGGGATAGACGTGTGCGCCGACTGCGAGGCGGTGGAGAGCGCGAAGCATCTCAAATGGGAGGATGGCAAATGAGGATCTGTCTCAGAGAGGGACGGCTAGGGTCCGATCCCGTGAGCCGCACGACACAATCCGGCAGCGAGGTCACGTCTTTCTCCCTCGCCACAGAGTCCGGTTATGGCGACAAGAAGAAGACCATATGGGAGAAGGTGTCCTGTTGGGGCAAGTTGGGTAAATTCGCCGCCGAGCATCTCGTCAAGGGCATGATGGTGTCTGTCCTTGGGGAAGATGAGATCAGGGAGTGGACCGGAAACGACGGGGAACACCACGTCCAGAACGACATCAGCGCAATCAAGTTGGATGTTTTGGTCTGGCCTAAAAGAGATGAGGAGAAAGACGATATCTCCGCTCTCGCCAGGGACTTCCCGGCAGAGAGCAAGGACAATGATCTCCCATTCTAGGAGAATTGTATGTTAATGAAACTCGTTTCCATATGCTTCTTCTGCTCTGCGGCGTGGCTCTCTATCGTCACTTGGAGAAACTACAAGATGCCGATAGATCTCTTCTATGCCGCCTGTGGGGTCGTTCCCTTTGTTATCATAGGGGTGATATTGTGGTGAGACAATCCGATTGGCTGTTGCGGGAGCTTATGCGCGGGCGGACCATAACCCCGATATGTGCGATGGAAGAGGCAGGCGTCGGTAGGCTTGCTGCGCGAGTCAATGACCTGCGGTCTATGGGCTATCCGGTCATAACCGACAAGCGGCGTGTCCGGAATAGATACGGAAAGCCCGTATACATCGCAGCATACAGGATGGAGAAGCCATGAACAACCAAGACCTGAGAGCCTTCGGAGACAACTGCGCCCACCTGTCAAGGCTCCTGACAGTGGGCGAAACAGACCGAACGTACCAAGCAAAGAGACTCATCACCCTGCAACTCGAATGTTCCAGCCTCACCCCGAGAGACATCCTTGCTGCCTGTCTCCTGCACGCCGCAGAGCAGCTTGTGAGGGCCGCAAGCAATCAGGGCGACCCATCCATACTCGACGCCCTGCCGATAGGCTACAAGGTCAATGAGGTCCATCACCCATGAGCCTGTTCCTCATCCGAAACTGGAGGAATTTCCAGAGGTACAAGGATAGGCTCCCGGCATGGATATGTGTCTATAGATCAATTAGAGAGGACATAGAATTGGAGTGCATCGAGAGCGGCATCACCCCTCCGACCGACTCAGAAATGTGGC
>CAZANS010000323.1:0-1129 GCA_964486565.1 uncultured Victivallales bacterium | reverse complement strand
CATGTATGCCGGGTATGATAGGCCAAAAGATACAACAAAAGTGCCGATCCTGCCTTGGGATTCAAGATGGATTCGGTCTAAATGCGGATTGGACTCTGATCCTGATCTTAACCGCCTGGAATTAATGGGGTTATTCGAGATAGGGGATGACGCCAATGCTCTGTTACGGATCTGTTACACACAGGGAGGGGATTCCCTGTCTGTCTGTACTCTGAATCAGAGGGCATTGTTGCAGAGTATCGCAGATGAGAATAGGAGAACTTTGCCCAAGGGCGACATCCTTTCCAGGGACGTGACACGCCTCATGGCAGAACTCAAGGGACAGGCCGCGCCGAAGTATCCCACCATCTCAGAAGTAGAAAAGCGGGCAGAGGAAGATCGGCTCGACGCACAGCGACTGCGGGATGAGGGGGCGTTTGATGCCTGACGTCCGATGGTTCTTCCCAAGGCGCGACCGGCTGACACGCGAGGACTACAAGCGCCTATGCCCCCTTGCCAAAGCCGGGAACCTTGAGGCACGCGACATGATCGCTGAGAGCAACCTAGGGCTCGTCTACACGCACGTTCGCCGCTTGGAGGGGCATGGGGTAGCCCAAGAAGATCTCTTCTCTGTGGGCGCGCTAGGGCTCTTAAAAGCGGCGGTGATGTATGACCCCGATAATGGGACGGGATTTGCCCATTACGCCTCATATTGGATCAACGCCGAGATGATGAAGGAAATCAAGGTCCGTGGGAGGACGATACGGATACCTGACAACAAGCACGATCTGCTTGTCAGGTTTCGTCAGGAGCGCGGCAGAGAGTACGACAGAACAGGCCGAGAGATGAGCCTAGATGAGTATATGGGCGCGGCAAAGAACGGGCTTGACGCTGCCGCCAACTTGGAGCAGAGCCATGACGCACTGAAAGTCGATGGCCCTCTCCCGTCACTTGAGAAACCCGTTCACGCGGAATCCCGCTCGCATGGCCGGGAAGTCTTGCTGAAGGACACGATTCCGAACGGCTCGTTCGAGGAAATGGAGTATAGTCTAAATACGGATAAAATTCAGGCATATATGCAAGATATCATGAAGGAATGTCTGACAGAGCGTGAGATAGACATAGTAAACGGCAGGCTAGACGACGAACT
>CAZANS010000322.1:0-3092 GCA_964486565.1 uncultured Victivallales bacterium | reverse complement strand
ACTCATGAGTTTTGAAGCATGCCTTCTCGGTGCGCCAGTATTCGAAGACATAGACTCTGGAGGCGCTGACGAACTCCCCGAGCTCCGAGAGGGAACTGACGATTTTCTTGTCGGCATCCTCCAGTGGTATGCTTATATATGTCGAGGAAATGTCGGTGAGCAGCTCCTGCATCCTTTTTTGCCCGAGCAGCTCTTTTTCGGCCAGCTTCTGGTCTGTGATGTCGGTGTGCGAACCGGCCATCCTCACGGGCAAGCCTTCGGTGTCGCGCACGGCGGTTCCTCTGGCAAGAATCCAGCGCCAGCTCCCGTCACGGTGCTGCATCCTGAACTCCACGTTGTACAGCTCGATCTCGCCTCTTAGGTAACGATCCACATAGTCCATGACGAAGGGCTTGTCCTCGGGATGGACTCTCTCCGAGAAGGAATCGAAATTGTTTTCAAGCTCGTCATCCTTGAATCCTAACTGCTCCTTCCACCTAGGGGAGAGGTAGAGGCTGTTGGTGCGCAGGTTCCAGTCCCATATCCCGTCGTTGGATCCTTGCACGGCGAGCTCGAACTGCTCTCTGCTTAGCCTTAGCTGCTCCTCGGCGTTTTTCCTTTCCGTGATGTCCAGGATGAATCCGTCGAGATATTGCGCGTCATCGGATTTTTCTGTTGCCGCCCGTCCCTTCTCATAAACCCAGAACACGCCACCGTCCGGGCCTAGGAGACGGTACTCGATCTCCCATGGAGCTCTTTTCTTTATGCCTGCCCACACATTTTTTGAGACAAGATTCCTGTCTTCCGGATAGATTATGCTTTCAAATGACCTGACGGAGTTGTTGATGAAATCTGTCACGTGGAAGCCGGCGAGCGTGTCGGGTTCGGAGCTCATATAGAGCATGGTCCAGTCCTTGTCCGGCTTGCATCTGTATGAGACTCCCGGGATGTTCGACACGAGCGATCGGAACTGCTGCTCGCTCCTGAACAATGCCATCTCCATGTTCTTGCGTTCGCTTATGTCCCTGAAGACCAGCACTGAGCCGATGGTGTTCCCCTTGTCGTCCCTTATCGGTGAGATTATGCCCGAAATCTCATGTTTTGACCCGTCGTTTGAGTTCAGCGTGGTATCGCCTGAAATCTCAAGGGTTTTTCCGTCGGACAGGGTCTCCGCAAGCTTGTTCCTTGTGGCTTGGTCATCAATCCTGAAGACCTTCTCGAGGCTTTTGCCCGCTGCCTGACCAAGCTCAATGCCTGTAAGTGCCTCTGCCGGGCCGTTCATATCAATGACCCTGCCTTGCCGGTCGGCGCACATCACCGCATCTGCAATGGAGTGCAGCGTGGCCTCTATCTGCTCGTGGCTCCGGCTAAGCTCTTGAGTGCGAAGCATTATCCTTCTTTCCAGCTCCCTGCCTCTGTTGACGGCCATGTAGATGTAGAACACTATCAGGCAGGTCAGAAGCAGTCCTGACAACATGACCAACAAGCTCATCCTCAAAGGTTTGGCGCACAGGGAATGAGAGCTTTCCAAGTGTGCCTTGACGAGGAAGACCCTGCCGAAGGCCAGCACTGGTCTTGTGATTCCGCGATTCGAGATGGTGCTTGTGGCTGGAGAGAGTTTGGGCACGATCACTTGCTCTCCGGATTTGTCCCTCAGGAGGAGTTCGGTTAATAATTTTGGATCCCTGCTAAAAGTTCTGATCAGGCGTTCTGGGGCGAGGCTGGCGGCGACGAAGCCGGCGACATGATCAGTCCCTCGCTCGTATGCCGGGCGGAACACCCAGATCACGTCTGTCTGCTCTGACCCTGAGATATGCGAAACCAGAGTGCTGCAGCTTGCCAACCCGGTGACGGATGTCTCGTCAAGAGCTTTTCTCAAGGGCTCTTCGGATCCAAAATCATATCCCGCAAGATACTCGTTCCCCTCGACAGGGAATACAGCCATAGCCAGATATTGTGCCCTCTGGGCTGTCGCTGAATCCGCATTGCCCGCGGCAGGAATCCACGCCCAGGCCAACACAGCTTGCCTGCCCGACAAATGACTTGCAAAATTCGCAAAGTCATCCTGAGTCGGTTGACGCGCATGCCGGCAGAAACTAGCCAACCCTTGAAGCTCCACCTCGTCAATGTTGCGCATGAAGGAGTCTATCTCAAGCGTCTCATTGCCAAGGAGCTTGTGTAGTGTCCTGTCGGACGAATGCCTCTCCAATATATATGCCCCCCAAGAGGCGAAGAACGTGAGAATCAGACCTGTGGAAGCGGCGAAGAATGGCAGCCCCGTGAAATATCCCCAGCGTCGTGACCAGAACAAATGAAAAATCGCGGCAGAAATGGCCAGAGAGACAAGCAGTGCCACCGGCGGGAGTGTCGAGGCTGCAAGCATCCTGCGCCATTCTCGTGCATCAACATCAAGCCCCAGCACCGCGATCACGCGACCGGTCTTGGCATCCCTTATCGGCACATGAGCCGAGACCCATACACCCCATTCATCGCTCAGGGGGCCCTCGACAAAAGAGATGGGTTCCTTGAAAATGCCTTTGAGCATATTGGAAGCCTTTGGGTAGGGCTCCCCGGGGGGGGATTTGTCCGGGGACGACTCCGGCTCGTTGTCGAGGAAGAAGAACAACTCCCCACTCGGCTTTGATCCCATAAGATAAACAAAACGACATTCCGGTATGGCCTTGCCCAATACACGGAACTGCTCCTTCAGCCTGTGGTAATGAGGTTTTTCTATGTCGGTCGAATCGCCGGCAAGCACCTTCAAATGCTCGGGGTTTATCGCATCTGCCACGAGCTCGGCCTCCTCAAGCAGCCTTGCCCTGGCCATCTCGTCTTCGCGGCGCACAAGATATAAAGGACAGAGAATCCCAAATACGACGACCATAAGAATGGCAGTCAGGCGTCGCATGGAAGCGGAACCTGATTCAATCCCATTTTCCCCGTCATGCATCCCTAATTCCCTCAATGCTTTTCACTTCCAGCCTAATAGTGCCGCCATCAACCACACGCCCCCTCTGTTAAAGTCAACGTAGTGCCCCGAAGCTATTTTTCAAGCGGGATAGGCATCTATATCCCGCATGCCCCGCTGCCCAGACACTATGGGGAATCCCATT
>CAZANS010000321.1:0-3095 GCA_964486565.1 uncultured Victivallales bacterium | reverse complement strand
ATGCCGTGCCTCCGCCCCAACCCTTTGGGCGGCAGGCTCTTTTGGCGCGAATGCCGCGCCGCCGCGGTCGGGACAGACTAAGCAGGTATGCCCACTTCCGCATCGGCGTGGCCTCGCATCCAAAATGGCAAGCCGCGCGGCCACGGGGAGCTTTGAAATTGGCTCAAGAGTGTACGAGTAGGTGTAAGATTACTGGGACTAAACCTTATAGCCGGCTTGAAATCTTATATAGGGTGCTCTATACTGTCTGATGTCGGGGGTGGCAGAGTCATTTGGATTGAATTTATTCGGGGTTTTTTGTTATGGATTTAAGGCCTTTGGCTCTTGACGGCAACTATCGCATAGCCGCCGGTGTGCTTCTTGGAATCGCCTTTGGTTTTCTGATGGTGAAGTCTGGGATAGCGTGGCGGAAGACGATGATGGACCAGTTGTTTCTGAAGAACATCACCTTCATGAAGACTTTTCTTGTTTCGATTGCCGTGGGGTCATTGCTTTTTCATTTTGCCTCCCGTGCCGGGCTGGTGAATTACCAGTTCAGACCGATATTCTTCTGGGGAGCCTTCATAGGGGGGCTGTTGACGGCGCTGGGGCTTGCGCTCTGCGGGCAGATACCAGCCTCGACTGTGGCGGCCATGGGGTCGGGGAGGCTTTATGCTGTATGGGCGCTTCTAGGGATGTTGCTGGCCGTGCCGGTGGTCCATGTGGTTTCCGGATTTTTGTCGCGTACTGTATACCGCTGGCCCGCGCCCTTCCAGTGTCCTGAGACCTTGCAGGGCTTTTTCAACGACAGTATAGTGTACTGGGTCCCCGGGATCGCTATTTTCATAGTTCTGTTTCTTGAGTTCGCGCGCAGCGACACCGAGGACAATTCCCCCTGATTGGTGTTTCAAGTGCAGGAGATTGTGTAGGCGATGCGGGACATAATGAGGGCGAGGAGCGGTCATCTGAGGCTTGGCAGGCGTGGCGAGCGGTTGGCGTGCGCTTATTTTGCCGAGAAGGGGTTTGATATTCTTCTGAGGAACTACCGTGACAAGAGGGGAGAGATAGACATCATATGCAGGGATGGGGACGTGTTGTGCTTTGTGGAGGTGAAGACGCGGCGTACTAGGGGGGCGGGGCGGCCGGCGGAGGGGCTTTCACCGCGCCAGGCGAGGCGGATCTGCAACGCTGGCGCGAAATATCTGTCAGACATCGGTCATCCTGGAGTGGTCTACCGTTTCGACCTGATAGAGGTTGTCGTTGGGGACTGGGACGTGCGTGAGCTGCGTCATTGGAAGGATCACTTCAGCCCGAGCGCGTCCTGCATGTCGTAGAGTCCGGGGGGCTGCGAGGCTAGAAACCTTACAGCCTTCAGCGATCCCATTGCGAAGGTGTCTCGGCCGGAAGCCTTGTGGGCTATCTCTATTCGTTCACCCTCTGCTGCGAATATGACGACATGCTCCCCGACCACGTCCCCGCCTCTGACGGCGTGGATGCCGATTTCTGAAGGGGTTCTTTCCCCGACCATCCCTGAGCGTCCGTTCACTGCGGCCTGTTGGTAGCTGGAGCCCCTGGCCTCGGCTGCCAGTTCGGCAAGCCTTACGGCTGTGCCGCTGGGGGAGTCTTTTTTCTTGTTGTGGTGCATCTCGATGATTTCGATGTTGTATTCCTCGCCGAGAGTCGCGGCGACCCTGCTGGTCAGGTGGAAAAGCAGGTTGACCCCCACGCTCATATTTGGTGCGAAAAGGATTCTGGCGCCGTTTTTTGCGAGATTCGCAAGCTGTTCTTTTTTCTGGTCGTCGAGGCCTGTTGTCCCTATGACGTATGAGAGCCCGGCATCTGCCGCGGCGGCGGCGTTCGCTACAACATCCCCTGTGCTGAAGTCGATCACGGAGTCGGCTTCTTGGAGCAGGGGGGCGAGCTCTGTCGCTATTGTCACGCCGGATGGGGGAAGCCCGGCGACCGCCAAGGCATCCTTGCCGACGAAGGGGCTGCCTTTGTGCTCCGTGGCACCGGCCAGCGTCATGTCGGCAGCGCTGTCAATGCAGTTTATGATTCTTCTTCCCATTCTTCCTGCGGCCCCTACAACGATGATCTTAAACATGATTATCTCCCGGTAAAGTATTTTTCAGTCGGCGCAAGTCAGGCCTGACATCCTGCTGTCGTGCCTGCATCAGTTATAATTTGTCAGCATTAAGTGAAAAAACAATTTGAAATTGGCTCTAAATTCTGATTCTTAGTTGGGATGGATTTGCAAAAGTGCCACTACGAGCTGATTTTAAAGTTGGAGTTCACAGAGTTAGCGTGTGCTTTTGGAGATAAATTGAGCATAAGGAATTGGAATTGACACTGCATCGCACCAGAATGATCGTGCTCAGGAAGGTTGCCTACAGCGAGAGCAGCCTGATAGTCTCGGGTATAACCTCCGAATCCGGGCGGGTGGATGTCCTTGTCAAGGGGGGCATGAGGATGACCAAGGGCAAAATGCCGGTGGTTGATCTTTTCCGTGAGCTGGATATTGATGCCGTTGAGGTTGAGAAGGGTTTGCGGACAGTCTTCTCGGTGGAACTGATTGCAAGCTTCGACGGGATAAGCGACTTCTATGCCAATTATCTTGCGGCCTGCGAGATTTCCGGGTTTGTGCTGCGAAATTCTCATCCCGGCGTGCCATGCCCTGGTGGATACGGTGTTTTGAGGGGTGTGTTTGGGCGGCTGGCCGAATGCGAGGCTGATTCTCCGGTGTTGAGCCTTGTCAAGCTGGCATATCTTGATGAGCACGGGCTGCTGCCCGTAGTGGAGGATCCGCAAAAGAGCCGTATCCTCCAATGGGTGCTTGACTCTGCACGCAGAGGCGGCGCTGGATTCCCGAAAATGAGCGAGAGCTATCTCAAGCGCTTCTGCGGGTGGATTGACGCGCTTTGTGCCGCGCACGAGTTGTGAAATAGCGGGGACGGAGCATGGGGAAAGAGTTACTGGCAGATCAGTTGGACACACAGGGGAAAAGGCGGCACTGGATATGTGAGTAACGCGAGATATAAGGAGGTGAAAAAACAGACGGAGAATTACCGGAAGTTCAGGGAAATGAGTCTTGAACTCGTTGACTTGTCTATAGAACT
>CAZANS010000320.1:0-3100 GCA_964486565.1 uncultured Victivallales bacterium | reverse complement strand
GCGGCGGTCTGCCGGATGGTTTTGGGCTTCCAGAGCTTCTCGGTTTTGACATGGAGGATGTAGGCGCGCAACTGCTGCTCGGTGATGGTCGCCGGATCGGCGGCGCAATGCGCATGGATCAAGCGCATCTGCCGGTAATAGGAGTGACGGGTGCGCGGGGTGTTGAAACGCAGGACGAGCAGCTCGGCGAAGCGCTTCATCGAGGGGTAGGGATGGGTCTCGTAGTCGATGGGATCGCGCTGAGAGCGGCCGGCTCTTGGCTGGCCGTGATGTTATGGTCGTTGACCAGGACGGAGAGAAACAGGAAAAGACCATGCCTGTTGCCGAGGCCTTGGCAATGGCCAAGAGCGCAGGTCTTGATCTGGTTCTCGTCGCGGAAAACGTTGACCCCCCGGTGTGCAGGATAATGGATTTCGGAAAGCTCCAGTACGAGCACAAGAAACGCCAGCGCGACCAGAAGAAAAGTCTGCACGCCAACAAGCTCAAGGAGGTCAAGTTCCGCCTGAGAATCGAGAAGCATGACTACGACTGTAAGCTCAACCATGCAATAGAGTTTCTCGAGAAGGGACACAAGGTCAAAATATCGCTCATGTTCCGAGGCAGAGAGATGGCACATAAGGATTTCGGACTTGAACTGGTGAAGAAGGTAATTTTGGACCTGGAGGAGCACGGGAAGGCAGATTCGGAGCCGAGGGTAGTCGGAAGGAGCATCTCGCTCACGCTGACCCCCTCGGTAAAGAAGGGCAGACACTGATACAGTGGCCAAACGGCCCGGCTGGCATCGGCCGTATCAGCAGTAAGCGGCAAGACCGGCTGTCGCCTGCCTGTTTTGAAGAGATGGCACGATAGCTGGCCGTCATGGTGACATGGGATGCCGGAAAAAAATATAAAAAAAGGAGAGAACGATGCCCAAGATGAAGACAAGGAAGTGCGTTGCGAAACGCGTGAAGAAGACCGGCACGGGTAAGTACATGCACAAGCGAGCCGGCGGACGACACATTCTTACCAAGAAGAGTTCCAAACGCAAGCGCAGGCTGGGGCAGGACGGCCAGATCAAAAAGTCCGAGATCAGCAAGATCAAGGCCGCACTGCCATACGGGCTGTAAGTCAATACGAACCCGCAGAAGGGGTTCAAGCCCGTATGATTAAGTCGTTTTAACCCAGACACACTATAATTATGGAGATTTGACAAGATGGCTAGAATAACACATGCACCGAGTTCGAGGAAACGTCGCAAGCGCGTATTGGAGAGAGCGAAGGGATTCCGCGGCGCACGAAGCAAGAACATCCGCACGGCATATGATGCGGTGGACAAGGCGATGTCACACGCTTTTGTCGGACGAAAGCAGAAGAAGCGCCAGTACCGCAGCCTATGGACGATCAGGATCAATGCCGCCTGCAGGCAGGCCGGGAGCAACTACAGCAGCTTCATGAATGGTTTGAAGAAGGCTGAGATCAAGCTCAACCGCAAAGTCCTTGCAGACATGGCTGTTGGCGACCCCGAGGCCTTCAAGGCTTTGCTTGAGAAGGTCGGCCTGCTGGCTTCCAAATAGCAATTCCCGGTTTTTTCACAGCCGTGTGCAGTGGCTGGTGCCCTTTCCACGGATAAGGTTTTGCTGCGATGAGTGAACAACTTGGACAATTGATCGAGGATGCCAGAGAGAGGCTTTCGCGGGTATCCAGCGAGAAGGATCTGGAGCAGGCGAGGATAGATTTTCTTGGCCGCAAGGGTTTGCTTGTCGCCATGTCGGGGAGGCTGAAGGATCTGCCACCTGAGGAACGTCCGGGATTCGGAAAGGTTCTGAACCAGGCAAAACGTTCTGTCGAGGAGCTTTTCTTCGAGGCAGCTTCCAGGCTTTCAGGCTCTTCGGCTCCGGAATGCGCGGTAGGCCTTGATTTCACGCTGCCAGGAAGGCATCTCCCTGTCGGAAGCAGACATCCAGTTACCAGAATCATTGACGACAGCGTGGCGATTTTCCGGCGCATGGGATTCGTCGTCGTCGAAGGGCCGGAGATCGAGACGGTATACAACAACTTCGATGCCCTTAACACCCCAGCGGATCATCCCTCAAGGGATCCGATGGACACTTTCTACTTCGCCGACGGAAGACTCCTGAGGACTCAGACATCCCCAGTCCAGATAAGGGTCATGAGGACTTCCCCCCCCCCAATAAGGATAGTCGCGCCGGGAAGATGCTTCAGGCGTGACACACCCGATGCCACACACAGCATGAACTTTCACCAGATCGAGGGTCTGTACATAGACCGGGGCGTATCCATGGCCGATCTGAAAGGCGTACTGCTGGCGTATGCACATGAGCTTTTCGGCCCTGATGTCTCGATCAGGCTCAGGCCGCATTTCTTCCCTTTCACTGAGCCGAGCGTCGAGTACGACTTCTCGTGCATAATGTGCGGGGGAAAGGGGTGCGCCATATGTAAGAACTCCGGCTGGCTTGAGATCGCCGGCGCGGGTATGGTTGACCCCGCGGTGCTTGAGGAGGTAGGGCTGGATCCCGAGATATGGAGCGGATATGCCTTCGGTATGGGTATAGAGCGGATCGCCATGATCCGCTACAGGATCAATGATATCCGACTTCTTTACGAGAACGATCTGAGATTCCTGGAGCAGTTTTGACAATAGAAACGAGACATTTGCCGCTGGTTGTTGCTGTTTCTCTGCTGTTTCTGGCGGCTATGCCCGAGCTGCTCTCCCAGCCCCCCACTCAGGCTGATGAGGTCGTGGATGTGGGGGATGTCACACCGCCCGAAAACCTTCAGGCGGCCAAGGATCCCTCCGACTACAGCCGTCTTGTCGAGGATGCCTCCGACTTAGCCGGGTTGTGGAGGACGGTAAAGTGGATCCCTTTTTTCCACATCCCGAACAAGGACTGGAACAACCCGGCTTTCATGAGGCACCAGTGGTATCTGTTCGCGCCCGACGGGTGGATAAGGGTCTTCTCATCAAACAAGGACTATCCTGTCGAGGATGTCAGGGAAAAACTCGACAGCACCGAGACACACCTGCGATGCAGTATCGCAAAAAAGGGTTTCATGAGGATAGCCAGCACTGAAAATCCGGAGATTGACGAGCTCTGGAGAT
>CAZANS010000319.1:0-3109 GCA_964486565.1 uncultured Victivallales bacterium | reverse complement strand
TCCCTGCATCGCAACAGGCGTACATATCAAGATCCGGAGTAAGATAGGGGTTCATGTCGCAGCAGTTTGCCTGATAATCGGTCAGAATATTTCTGCGTTTAAAAGACGCGGCACGACCTGCATATATGACGGGTTCTGGGAAAAATTTGAGGCCCTGATCCCGCAAAAACTGTTCATGTGGATCATCCTCTATGGAAAAATCGGTGATAAATGAAATAAAATAATTTAACCCGTTCTTCTGGCAACTGTGTGCTGCATTCAACACATTGTTCCGGTTTATATTTTTCTGGTGCCACCTTGAGTAACTTAATCTCAATTGGCAAAGCCCATTTTCTTTCAATTCTGAAACAAGACTTTCGGAAGCCTCTGCTGTCTTTGCCCAATAACTATTGGTAACAATTCTCGTATATATTCCGATTTGTTTGCACAGTTTCACAAGGTCTGTAATTTCATTGAAATACAGAAACGGTTCACCAGCTGAAAAACTTATTCCGCCAACACCTGCTTGGGCCATTTCGACAATTATTTCTTTTGCCCTATTATGATCCATTTTCCTGCAATCATGGATATCCTCTGCAGCCACACAGTGTTCGCACTTGATATTACATCTGGTTGAGTATCCAAAAGCTAATTTGCGCATATTTAGAAATGATCCTCTCGGTTTCCATATAAATTATTCTATAAAAAAACAGGTGTACTCTACCTTGGATAACGGTTGAATTAAGGGCTTGGGCGCATACTATGCCCAATCCCTCTTAAATAATTTGTGTACGCCCGGCATGGGCGTGAACTTATGGGGTGAAAGTCCCCCCTGTGTGAATCCTGTTAATGATTGATATCATTGACACAAACATTGGTCGAAGGCAAGGGCGTTCCGTAAGGAAAGGTCTGAAGGCGGAGCGCAGCGGCAGGCTCTGTGAACCACCCGGTGCGGACCCGCACGCGGGTCGAAGATCCCGATTCATCGGGGGTGGTGTGGGGGCTGGGGGTTAAATACCCCCGGCTACACGATTCGCAGGGATTACTTCCCCTAGATCAATCTTTTCAAAAGAATATCTTCAACATTCCGCCGAGAATCTATGACAGAGAGAACAAAAATCTCACGTTCTGCAATTCTGTATATTAGTCGCCATGGAGAAATGATCAATTCCCGGTACTGCGATATGCCTTGGTCTAGTAGCTCGGGGACCACACGGCCTCTCTCAGGAAGGGTATAGAAGCTTGAGGCTCTATCTTTCATTTTTTTGAGTATTTTTAATGCATTGCCTGGGCTTTCCACTGAAATGAATTCAATGATTTCCTTAAGATCATTTTCTGCGATTTTCGCCCAGACAACCTGATGTTTTGGATTCATTAAAGATTTTCTTTCAACGAAGCCTCAAGGTCATCAAATACATCCTTTTGGGGCTTAACCCTACCATTCCGAACGTCATCTTCCCCCTGGGATATCAGTTTTAGCAAACCAATTGCATTTCGCATATTTTCATAACTTTCAGGATCTTGAAGAACAGCTCGGGGCTCACCGTTTTGGGTAATAATAACTGGGCGATGGGTTTCGTTGATCTGGTTCAACAAATTTGCAGCTTTTGATTTTAAATACGTAATTGGTTTTATGTCATTTGTAATATTCAATTTTTCACCTCCGGTCCGCATATGGTACCAAATTTGGACCCATTGTCAAGGCTGAATTTTTACTGCGAACGTTTGAACTGTGCGGCGTGGTCCTTTGCTGCGAGACGACTGCCGAAAGGCAGCCCGCAGAGTGGTGCATAGCGCCATCAACTCAGCAAAGGCCATAGTAGCCCAACGCCTGGAGTAATGTCCAGGACATGGTGAAGGGCCGAACACAGAGAAGCGAGCCGCCTTTATAAGCTCATTTGGTGCATTGCGGCCGACCGGCCTATCGACCGAATGGCGCGTTATAAAATCGCTGACTCGCTGCTGGTTACCTACGGCTCTTTCAAGGAGCTACTGGTGATCATTCACCGCCCGGCTACGGCTCGGCAGGCTCTGTGAACCGCCCGGTGCGGACCCGCACGCGGGTCGAAGATCCCGATTCATCGGGGGTGGTGTGGGGGCTGGGGGTTAAATACCCCCGGCTACACGATTCGCAGGGATTACTTCCCCTAGATCAATCTTTTCAAAAGAATATCTTCAACATTCCGCCGAGAATCTATGACAGAGAGAACAAAAATCTCACGTTCTGCAATTCTGTATATTAGTCGCCATGGAGAAATGATCAATTCCCGGTACTGCGATATGCCTTGGTCTAGTAGCTCGGGGACCACACGGCCTCTCTCAGGAAGGGTATAGAAGCTTGAGGCTCTATCTTTCATTTTTTTGAGTATTTTTAATGCATTGCCTGGGCTTTCCACTGAAATGAATTCAATGATTTCCTTAAGATCATTTTCTGCGATTTTCGCCCAGACAACCTGATGTTTTGGATTCATTAAAGATTTTCTTTCAACGAAGCCTCAAGGTCATCAAATACATCCTTTTGGGGCTTAACCCTACCATTCCGAACGTCATCTTCCCCCTGGGATATCAGTTTTAGCAAACCAATTGCATTTCGCATATTTTCATAACTTTCAGGATCTTGAAGAACAGCTCGGGGCTCACCGTTTTGGGTAATAATAACTGGGCGATGGGTTTCGTTGATCTGGTTCAACAAATTTGCAGCTTTTGATTTTAAATACGTAATTGGTTTTATGTCATTTGTAATATTCAATTTTTCACCTCCGGTCCGCATATGGTACCAAATTTGGACCCATTGTCAAGGCTGAATTTTTACTGCGAACGTTTGAACTGTGCGGCGTGGTCCTTTGCTGCGAGACGACTGCCGAAAGGCAGCCCGCAGAGTGGTGCATAGCGCCATCAACTCAGCAAAGGCCATAGTAGCCCAACGCCTGGAGTAATGTCCAGGACATGGTGAAGGGCCGAACACAGAGAAGCGAGCCGCCTTTATAAGCTCATTTGGTGCATTGCGGCCGACCGGCCTATCGACCAATGGCGCGTTATAAAACCGCTGACTTGCTGATGGTGGCCAATGGCACCTTCAAAGAGCTGTTGACGATCATTCAAAGCCCGGCTACGGCCCGGCAGGCTCTGT
>CAZANS010000318.1:0-3124 GCA_964486565.1 uncultured Victivallales bacterium | reverse complement strand
CGCCATCGCCCTTGCGAATTTCGCAAAACTCCCGGCAATATGCATTGACTGCGGCACAGCGATAACATTTGAGGCTGTCGACTCCAAAAGCTCCTTCCGTGGAGGAGCAATCATGCCAGGACGAATGCTGCTGAGAAAAGCCCTTCACTCATATACAGCCAAGCTCCCTTTGGTCGAGAGTTTCGGAAGCAAACGCTCATTTGCCCTCGGTGTCAACACTACCGAGGCCATAGTTTCCGGATGCGACATCGGCATCCTTGGCGCGGCCCAGAAACTCATAAAAAAAATACAGTTAGAGCTCGGGGGCGAAAAATGTCAGGTGATCGCGACGGGCGGCGACAGGGAATTCTTCGCAGACAACCTTCTGGAAGTCAGCTCAGGGGGCAACGATTTCACACTAAGAGGGCTGGTGGCGGCTTTCCGATTCGCCGAGCAGTCAAAAGAAAAAGCACAACCCGAACCCGACTGAAGCACACCAGCCCTACAGACCACGCAATCTATCAATCCTCACGGAGAAACCCCTTGTTAGCCATCATAGACTACGGGATGGGAAACCTCAGAAGCGTTTCCAAGGCCTTTGCACATATCGGCGCAGATCCGGTGATCACCAGCGACAAAAACACTATTGCCAAAGCGGATAAAATAGTACTCCCCGGCGTGGGCAACTTCGGAGACGGCGCCATGCAGTTGGACAAACTTCAAATACGCCAGACCTTGATTGACGCCATCGCCTCCGGCAAGCCATTTCTCGGGATCTGCCTCGGAATGCAGCTCCTGATGGAGACGAGCGAGGAGGCTCCGGGAGCTCGAGGACTCGCAGTTCTCAAAGGCATGGTCTCACGCCTGCCACCATCCAAAAACCTCAAAATACCACACATCGGATGGAACTCCATAGCCATGGCAAATCCCGCTTCACTTTTGTTCGCCAACATCAAAAACAACTGCTTCTTCTACTTCGTCCATTCCTACTTTGTGGATCCCGCAGACCCTTCAGCCACATCATCCGTGTCCCACCATGGAATTGATTTCCCAGCATCAATATCATACAACAATATTTTCGCAACTCAATTCCACCCCGAGAAAAGCCAGAACTCAGGACTGCAGATCCTCGAGAACTTCCTCAGCATTATTTAAAAAAGGACTTTAAAATGTTTGAGACAAGCGTAAAAACTCCCGTACGGGAACTGCTCGAAGACTATGCCTTGATGCTGCTGATCCGCTTTTTCGAGGAGACGGTTGAGAGGCTTTTCGTGAAGGGGTATCTGACCGGGACGGTGCACACATGTTCCGGACAGGAGGCTTCTGCCGTGGGAGTCATGCGTGCACTCGGGAAGAGAGATGTCGTCACCAGCTACCATCGCGGCCACGGGCACTTCATCGCAAAGGGAGGGGATCCCAAGAGGGTCATGGCCGAGATATTCGGCAAGGTCGACGGCTATTCGGGCGGCCGAGGGGGAAGCCAGCTCATGGCGGACTACAAACTGGGCTTCATAGGCGGCAACGGAATCGTCTGCGGCAGCGCCGGCCTGGCTACAGGCATGGGCCTGAGGCTGAAAATGCAAGGCAGCAGGAATATCGCGGTATGCTTCATCGGGGACGGCGCGCTGAACCAGGGGATATTCTACGAGTCCCTTAACATGGCCGCGCTATGGACATTGCCGGTCCTCTATGTATGCGAGAATAATCTTTACTCGATGTCCACTCCAGTGCACAAGGCACATTCTCAGACTGATTTCATTGTCAAGGCCGAGGCTATGGGAGTGCCTGGCGCACGCTGCGACGGCAACGATTATTTTACCGTCAAAGACTTGACTTCCCGCCTTGCCACCTCAGCCAGAAACGGTGGAGGCCCCGCGTTTATCGAGCTCGAGACCTATCGTTTCTCGGGACATTCACGTGGCGACAAAAGAGTCTACCGGACTCGCGAGGAAGAAAAAATGTGGGAAAGAAAAGACCCGCTTAAACTGATGAGAGGCAAGCTCAAGGCCGCCGGGTTGATGGACATGAACTCTGACAGGGAGCTGAGAACAATGGCCAGAAAAAAGGTCGGGGATGCCGTCAGGTTCGCCAAAAAATCATCATTCCCTGCCACTTCAACTCTCATTAAAGGGCTTTACGCATGAGTCAAGCAAGCTACAGCGACGCAATACGGATTGCCTTGACAAACTGCATGTCAGAAAACAAGGATGTGTTCTGTATCGGGGAGGACATAGGGGTGTACGGCGGTGCTTTCGGGGTGACACGCGGGATGATAGACACTTTCGGTTCCGAAAGGATAATTTGCTCTCCCCTCTCGGAGGCAGGATTCGTCGGTGTCGCCATAGGAGCTGCCTTGCTCGGGGGCAGGCCCGTGGTCGAGATAATGTTCATGGACTTTATAACCCTTGCGATGGACCAGCTAGTCAACCAAGGAGCCAAATTGAGGTACGTCTTCGGGTCACAGTCGAAATGCCCGGTTGTCATAAGGGTCGCATGCGGTGCCGGACGTGGATACGGGCCGACACATTCTCAAACCTTTGCGTCATGGTTCTGCCATGTTCCGGGACTAAAGGTCTTCGCCCCCTCTGCAGTCCAAGATGCCCACGACCTGATGCGCCAGGCGATTTATGACGACAACCCTGTCATCTTCTTGGAACACAAGCAGCTATACGCTAAAAAAGGCGATTTGAATGTCTCTTCAGATCGCAAGCCAGCAGGAACACAGGTTGTGAGAAAAGGAACCGACATAAGTATCGTCGCATACTCAATCATGACCGACGAGTCGCTTGCGGCGGCAAAGATGCTTGAGGCCGAAGGCATCTCTGCAGAGGTGATAGACATGCGCATCTTGAGCCCCATGGACGCAAGGCCCGTCGTCGAATCTGTCAGGAAGACAGGAAGGTTGATTGTCGCCGCAGAGGAACACTGCACCTGCGGAGTCGCGGCCGAATTAGCATGCAGGGTCGTCGAGCAAGCCTACGACTATCTTGATGCGCCTATATGCCGTCTGACGCTTCCGGATATTCCTGTACCAGCTAGCCCGGCTCTCGAGGCTGAGGCCATGCCGTGCAGAAAAGACATCGTCGAGGCCGCAAAAAGGCTCCTTGCCTGATACAAACGATCGAAAAATTAATATTCCGCAAAG
>CAZANS010000317.1:0-3148 GCA_964486565.1 uncultured Victivallales bacterium | reverse complement strand
CACGCGCGTGGGAACTTTCTGGCGGTAGCTGCGGGGCCTTGGCCCGAAGACCACTCCACCGCCAGTCCATATAGGGCTGTTGGCAGCTCCCGCCCTGGCGCGCCCTGTTCCCTTCTGGCGGTAAGGCTTCTTCTTTCCTCCGCGAACCTCCGAGCGTGTTTTCGTGCATGCGGTCCCTGCTCTGCGTCCTGCGAGATAGGCGACGACGACGCTATGTACAGCGTGTCCGCCCTTCTCGAGCTCGATACATTCATTATTGACCGGGAAATCGCCCACTGTCTCCCCTTCGGAACCGACTATTCTAATTTTATCTGACATGATAATCACCTGTTTAAACTAAGAATGAGAGTCATTTTTTCACAGCGGCTCTGATGTAGACCGTGCCGCCTGCTGGGCCTGGCACAGCACCCTTCACCATTATGACATTGTCTTCCGGGGAGACCTTGACGATCTGCAGGTTCATGATAGTACGCCTTACATTACCCATTTGCCCTGGGAGCTTCTTGCCCTTGTCAACTCTTCCTGGGAACTCGCACTGGCCTATTGAGCCTGGCTTTCTTTTCCATCCTCCGCCGTGGCTGAATCTTCCGCCGGCGAAATTATACCTCTTGACCACTCCTTGGAATCCCCTCCCCTTCATTGTCCCGGAAGCATCAACGAACTCCCCCTCAGAGAAGACAGTGCATTCTGTGGTTGATCCGACCTGCAGATCGGACTCCTTGTCTGTCCTGAACTCCATGATTGTGGCTGGCGGGTTGTCCTCGAGGCCTGCGGCCTTAACATGTCCTCTGACAGCCTTGGTGACATTTTTGGTTTTTTTCCGTCCGAACCCAAGCTGCAGTGCGTAGTAGCCGTGCTTCTCCAATGTTTTTTTCTCGAGCACAGTACACGGCCCGGCCTGGAGCACCGTTACGGGCACAAGCCGACTCTTGTCGTCATAGATCTGGGTCATTCCCAGTTTTCTGGCGATCAAAGCCTTCATAATCTGACCTCCCGAACGCATGCCTGCCGGTCATTCCGGCGATTTTTTCTGTTGGCAGCGGCGTTCCTTTTGTTATTGTTGAAACCGAAACCCTCTAGCTTATCTTGATACTGATGAAAACACCTGCCGGCAGGTTGAGCTTCTTTAGTTCGTCCACTGTTTTTGAAGTCGGGTTGAGTATGTCGAGGAGCCGTTTGTGCGTACGGGTCTCGAACTGCTCCATGGACTTCTTGTTCACGTGAGGCGACCTGTTCACAGAGATTTTCTCGATTCTTGTGGGGAGCGGGATTGGTCCCGCGAGAACGGCGCCCGTCCGCCTGACAGTCTTGACGATTTCCTGAACCGAATGGTCGAGGATTCTGTGGTCGTAAGCCTGGAGACGGATCCTTATGTACTGTTTTTCGTCTTGTGCCGTAGCGCTCATTTTCTATGCCTCTTTCTCTAGGATTTTCTTTTGTATGTTAACAGGAACCTTGTCGAAGAACGCTGGTTCCATCGAGTACGTTGCACGTCCCTTGGTAAGAGAGCGCAGAGAAGTGGCGTATCCGAAGAGCTCTGCCAATGGAGCTCTGGCCAGAACCTTCGTGGTTTTGGACTGAGTGTCCACCTCCCTTACAATGCCTCTTCTGCTGGTTATGTCGCCTATGACATCCCCCATATTCTCTTCGGGTGTAGTGATCTCGATATCCATTATAGGCTCGAGGATAGAGATGCCTGCTTTTTTAGCGGCCTCCTTGAATGCCATTGAGCCTACGATTTTGAAAGCCATTTCTGACGAGTCAACGGGATGGTATGAGCCGTCAATGATATCTACGTGGAAATCAATGACTGGGGATCCGTGTAGCACGCCTGTTTTTGCTGCCTCCCTGATTCCCTTCTCTATCGGCTTGATGTATTCTTTTGGGATATTCCCCCCTGCGACCTTGTTCTCGACGGTGATTCCTGCCCCTCTTTCCTTGGGAGTAATCTGAATTATGACATGTCCGTACTGGCCATGCCCGCCGCTCTGCTTGACGAATTTGGTATTTGCTTCGGCATGCTGGTTGAGCGCCTCTCTGTAGGAGACCTGTGGGCGTCCGGTGTTGGCTTCGACCTTGAACTCCCTGAATATACGGTCGGTGATAATGTCGAGATGAAGTTCCCCCATACCCGAGATGATTGTCTGGCCTGTCTCCTCATCGCTCCTGACTGAGAAAGTAGGGTCTTCCTCCGAAAGCGACCCCAAGGCGGAATAGAGTTTGTCCCTGTCGGCGGATGTCTTAGGTTCCACGGCGACGGATATGACAGGATCTGGGAAGCTCATTGACTCCAGGACTATCGGGTCGTTCTGAGTGCAGATTGTGTCTCCTGTGGTGACATTCTTGAGGCCTACGGCTGCGGCGATGTCGCCGCTGAATACGGCATCCCTCTCCTCCCTGTGGTTTGCATGCATCTGCAGTATTCTTCCGAGTCTGTCTGACTTGCCGGTGCGGGGGTTTAAAACAGACATTCCCTTGGAAGCGGTTCCTGAATATACCCTAAGGAATGTGAGTTTGCCGACGTAGGGGTCGGTCATGATCTTGAAGGCCAGAGCCGCGAAAGGCTGATAGTCTCCGACATGCCTTGCGACGGGCTTCTCTGTCTTAGGGTCTATCCCCTCGACATCCCAGATATCGACAGGGGAAGGAGCGAATGACACGACAGCGTCGAGCAAAGGCTGTATGCCCTTGTTTTTGAAAGCGCTGCCGCAAAGCACTGGTGTTAGCTGGCCTGAGACCACTGCACGGCGTATGGCGTCCTTGATGAAATCGGTGGCCGGGGTCTTGTCTTCCAGAAAGAGCTCCATTGATTGGTCGTCAACCTCGGCCAGGCATTCGATGAGTTGTCTTTTTGCTTCGGCCACCTCATTGGCCATTTCAGCGGGGACATCTTCGACGCGCATCTTTGCCCCGGTCTCGTCGCCGTCGAAGAACACAGCCTTTCCCTCGATGATATCCACGATGCCCTGGAAAGTGGCCTCTGCACCGATAGGCAGCTGGAGTGCGACAGCATTGGCGCCGAGTCTGTTTTTTATCTGCTTGAGCACGGATTTGAAATCAGCGCCAGTCCTGTCCATCTTGTTGACGAATGCAATTGTGGGGACGTTATATTTTTTAGCCTGCCGCCATACAGTCTCCGACTGGGGCT
>CAZANS010000316.1:0-3152 GCA_964486565.1 uncultured Victivallales bacterium | reverse complement strand
CAGCCTTCTGACGCCATTCCTTTTTGCCGGCTGTATCAGTTGGTATCTTTTAAGTGATCAGGTCTCCGAGGCTGAATGGATTGGCCCGGACACATTCAAGGCTATCCTGGAAAATATCGCCTTCTATATTTTAGTCCCGGCCTGTGTGTTTGCGTACCTGAGGTTTTGTTTTGAAAGAAGTCTCTTTTCCCTTTGGCTGCTGGCGATAATCGGATCGTTGATCTGCCGTGAGATACACTGGGCCTGGACTGGTGCCGGGGTCTTTGCCCTGCTGGCTCTGCTGATGATCGTCGGGTTTGTTTTCTACGATAAACTCAGACCACAGATATCTTCGACGGTATTTATCAATCTTTTCACCACCGCGATTCTGTGTTATTTTATAGCAAGCTTCCTCTTAGACCAGAACTGGGCCCGGATACCTAAGGAATTCCACAGCGAAATCAGATTTAGAAAGACTTTGGAGGAATTCATGGAGATTCTCGGCCATGCCATAATGGCTTCCATCGTATTCTTCTCACCATCATCAATAGCCGAAAAAAAGATTAGGCTTAGAGCCAAATGACTTTAGAAATCACTGCCGGGTGCTCTTGATCGCTGCAGGTCGCTGTCGAAAAAACCAAGATAAACAGCATCGCCGTTTCTCCGGCCACCCGTCTTCGCCTTAAGGGCTACGCCGGGCAGGCCGACCACAGACCACAGACCACCGACCACCGACCACCGATCACCGATTACCGATCACCGATCACCGATCACCGGCCACCGATCACCGATTACTGATTACTGATTACTGATTACTGATTACCGATCACCGATCACCGGCCACCGGCCCTGGTCTTCTCGACGATCTTCATGAACCTTCTGCCGTACTCGACATAGTTGTTGTATCTGATGTCGTCCTCGGCTGTGACGGAGTCGTCGTGGAAGACGACCGCTAGGTGCGGCTCGATGGAGAACCCGCCGTCGTAGCCGTTCTGCACGAGGTCCGTGACTATCTCAACCACATTGCCGTCGCCCTCCCCGGGGAAGGTGAAGTTAGACTTCTTGCTCTCGGCATCCCATACGCCGTCCTTGATGTGGACGTATGCGATATGCTCCTTGACGTTCTTGTAGAACTCCCATGAGGACTGCTTGGGGCAGGGTGCAGGCTTTGTCCAGTCGTCTGAAAAGACCGGATTGCCGGTGTCGTAGACAAGCTTCATCCCGGGGACATTCTCGAGCAGCCTCAAGGTGTATTTCCAGCCCATGCCGCCGTAGTTCATGCAGTTCTCATGGACGGGCAGGAGGCCCTCTTCGGTGAACATCCTGCATATCTCGCGTACGCGCCTGAAGCGTTCCTCCTCCATCTGGTCGTCGGGACCGCGGTCAGGCAGGACGGCGAAGCTCATCACCCTGACCATCTCCGTGCTAAGCCGCTTCATCCTGGGAATCGCGCGCCTAGACTCCTCCACCGAGGATGTCATGGGCTCGTCAATCTTCTTGGCCCAGTTGCATATCGCCGACCCGAAGCAGTTGATCTTCACTCCAGCTTCTTGGATCTTCCCATAGACGACATCGAACTCCGCGTCCGATATGTCATGGATGTTCTTGCCGTCAATGTTGCGGGACTCGATAAATCCCCAGCCCAGCTCCTTCGTGGCACGTATCTGCGCGTCAATCCCCGACCCGGCCTCATCAGCAAAACCTGTGTAGTACATCACAAAATCTCCTTTAGTTCTCGACTCTTAACTTCAATCAACCTCTTGTATCACCTTCCGTGTGAAATCCAGGCTTTTGGGCACTCCCACGTCCTCATACTCGGAGCCTTCGTACTCCAGGGCGACATAGCCCTTGTAGCCAGCCTTCTTGAGTGTCTTCAGACACTCGAGATGATCCACATCACCCTCGCCGACAATGCACGCCTGAAGTCCCCAAGGAAGCCGGCTTCCCTCCGAAGGGAGGATTTTCTTGATATCCTTACTTTCACCTGCTCCTCACCGGTGCATGGCAAGCCCCAGTGGTTCTCCAACGGGAGCCCCCCGCCCAATTTCTCGGCATCCTCGGCCACCTCACGGATGGCTGGCAAAATCCTCTTGAAGGCCTCGGCCAGGGCGGGGGCGTCCCCACGGCTGGCGATGTGCCCCCCGAAGATACGCGAAACCGGCGCGTCTCCAAGCTTCACGCAAAGCTCTCAGCAGAAGTTCTCGACCAGATAGTCCAGGCTCATCTTGAGCGAGTCGAATGGATCGAAACGGCAGGTGTCCTGCTCGATGATAAACCACTCCGTGCCGGCAGAATCCCCCGCGGCGATGATCCCAGCCCAGTCAAGGTTCCCGCTGCCTACCTCAAGTATCTTGATCTGGTTCTCGATTATCCCGAACTCCTTGAGGTGCAAAAGAGGCAGACGCCCCTTAAGCCTCTCGCACCAAGCCACAGGGTTGCCGCCGCCGTGCTGCACCCAGTAGGTGTCAATCTCGCCCTGGAGGTTCGCCGGGTCGGTCTCGTCGTAGATGATGTCCAGCGCCGTGCGGTTGCCGAAACGCTCGAACTCGACGGCATGGTTGTGGTAGGTGAGCACCTGTCCGGCCTTGCGCATCTTCTCACCCGCCGCGTCGAGGCCCCGGGCAAGCTCAAGCACTACCTCCTCGGAATCCAACTTCACATGCGGATAGGGATAGGCAGTGTACCTGCAGTTCAACGCGTTAAGCCTGTCAATCACCTTCTGGGTGTCGTTGATTATATATTCGCCCCGGACTCGTGGGTCGCGCAGCATACAAGACCCTCGCAGTCCAGGATCTTGTTCATCTCGCTCTCCTCGATCGGCCCCATCCCCGATATCTGCACCGCGTCATAGCCGATTGCCTTCACCTTCTTCATCGAGGCCGCGATGTCCGCAGGAGTCTTGAGATGATCCCTCAAAGTGTACAACTGCGCCGCGAACTGACTCTTCTTCATTTCTTTCTCCTTGCTTTGTTTTGCGTTAAATACCTTCGAGAATCTATTTGTTGAACGACGCGCCGAGATCTTCCTGTCTCTCCTCCGAGACCTCGGGCTTCAGATAGGTTGAACTTTTCTTGAGTTCGTCAAGTTTCTTTGCGAATTTCGCGGAGTCGAGCGGGAGCTCGACAGTGGATTTCTCGAGCGAGGAGTACAGCATGCAGTTTGCAAGCTCGACT
>CAZANS010000315.1:0-3157 GCA_964486565.1 uncultured Victivallales bacterium | reverse complement strand
GCCTTCTGGGAAAAACTGCTCTATCCACCTAGATTTTGGCACGGGAAATGAATTTCTGGTCAAGGCAGGCTTTAGCCAGGAAACGCAGCAAGGCTTTCTTCGTGTGCTTCTTGCTCGCAATGGCGACTTCTGCATTTTCCCCATACATGATATTCCAGGCGGCATGGATCTTGATTGCCAAAATCTTCGGTTTTACTGCGGAATCAGTTCAGACTCTCGTGATTGAAGCTCTTAGTTTTTGGGGAAATCCTTCTTTCTACATAACCATGGCACTTTCGGCTGTACCGATAGTCGGTGGCGCTCTTTTGCAGATATCGAGACTCTTGCCGGACAGCGGCAGCGCCGTGGCGATGATGCTCAACGGGACGCAATCCTTCTCGGGTGCATGCGATTTCTTCCAGCAGAGACTCCACAACATCGTCGAGGAAATGTCCATCGCATCAGGTGTCCCTATACCCAGGATTTTCATCCTTGACCAAGAGTCGGGGATCAACGCCCTCGTCGCCGGAGCCTCCAGCCAGAGAGCAGTACTGTGCGTAACCCGCGGAGCATGCGAACTGCTTTCCCGCGACGAACTCCAAGGGGTCATCGCCCACGAGTACAGTCATCTGCTGAACGGCGACATGGCATTCCATACTTTTATGCTCGGACTTATGCATGGCTACTTCATCAGCCTAAAGACGAGCAGATGGCTTGATATCACCACTGGAACACACGGTAAATTCCTCAAGGACATGGCCATGCTGCTGCTTCAGGTTCTGGCGATACTGCTTCTTCTTCCCGTATGGCTATGGCTCTACGGCAGGATATTCGGCACCATCGGCAGGATCATCAAGTCGGCATTCTCGAGAAGCAGGGAATATCTGGCCGACGCATGTGCGGTGCAGTTCACCCGCTACCCGAAAGGCCTCGCTGACGCGATGAAAAAAGTCGGTGCAATGCCCCGTGCCCAGATATTAAGGCGATCAAACAACTTTGAGCTCAGTCACTTCTTCTTCTCCGACACCACCCCCCCTCCCCTTATGTTTTCTATATATCCATCCCATCCGCCACTCAAGAAAAGAATCAAGCAGCTCGACCCGCAGTTCAACGGGAAATTCCCCGAGGTAGACCGTAGAAAACTAAAAAAAGAGATCCTCTCTCTGAGAGACAAGATCAGCAATCCTGAAGTCGTTTCAGGAGAGGGCTTCCTGATCGCTTGCGCGGCTGGGAGGGATCAACGATTCCTCTCAATGCTTGAACGTTTCGGGACCTTCGACAAAAACGACATGCTGCAGGTCGAGAAAATCCTCGGCCATATCCCCAAAGAACTCTACCTGATGACCCAATCCCCAGAAACAGCCTGCCCGCTGACGTACGCGCTTCTGACCGACAGGGGCAACCATCACTTCCGAAACGTCCAGGCTCAACTCCTCAAGGACAACATTCCCTCGCCACAATTGGAGCACTGCGCCAAAGCATTCTCACTGCTGGAAGAACAACAATACATGGGAATGATCCTCCTCGAGCTGAGCATCCCAGCCTTCAGGACATTGACTCCAGAGGGATACGATCTATTCCGCTCGACTTGCAGGCTGATGGCACTGGCAGACAACAAGCTCTCAATCTTCGAATACGCGCTGACAACATGCCTCTCTGTCATCCTAGACCCCATCTTCAGGCTGAAGGAGAAGCCGTCGAAAAGGCTTAGAACTGTCAACAGCCTGTCCGATGAGCTTGGCCTCCTGCTTTCGGCGATGGCCTGGTGCGGCGCCACATCTTCAAAGGAAGCATCGGAGGCGTTCAGTCAAGGAATCAAAAGCCTCCCTTGGAAGGAGATCAAACTAGAGCTCAGGCCTGCAGCAAATTTCGACCCCGAAGAAATGACAAAGGCAATAAAAGTCCTCTGCTCACAGACTCCCCAACGGAAAAAACATGTCATCGAGGCCTGCTCTACCGTGATAGGTGCCGACGCGCTCATAACCAACGCAGAGTGGGAGGTGCTCAGAGCTTTCGCAATGATGCTCGAATGCCCGATCCCCATACTCCCCCCCGCCGAATTCAGAAAATAGAGCCAGTTTCAAAACTCCGCGCAAACCTTCGCGGCCTGCTGCAATCCACGTCGCCAGAATTCCCGGGTTCACACCCCCAATTAATGGTTTTTTTGCCAAACCACATTGAATCCGCCACGGTTTGTCGTACATTAGAAAATAAATGACGGTTTTTCACTTTGAACTTTAAGGCCTGAACCAATGGAACTAACGACATGAAAACCAAGATGACGATTGTCCTAGCATCGCTTTGTCTTTATTTTCCCGGATGCACATTGATCCCGGTGCAGCCGCATATAGACATACACTATTTCGACATCGGCTTACCCTCGTTCTCCAGCCCCGAGAACGATGAGAAGATTGATGTGTTGTCGGTGACCTCAGACGGCCCTTTCGCAGAGAAAATGGTGTTCAGGGCAAGCCCCGTCTCCCTCGCATTCGACGAGTTCAACAGATGGAGCACCCCACCGGCCGCTCTGCTCAAACGCCACCTTGAGATGGTCTACGACAGAGGCTCCGAGCTGAGAGAGAATCCACCCTCCTTCGGGCTCTCCGCAAAGATCACACAGTGGGAGGCTGACCTGCAGACCAAAAAAATAAATCTATCCATCCGGTTCGACCTCCACAAGGCCGACTCAAGCCAAATGGCATGGAGTAAGACATTCTCCAAACATATCCCGGTCGAGAAGGTCACAGGGGAATCATTTGCGAATTCCGCAAAGCTGGGACTCGAGAGTATGCTGCAGGAACTTGACCTCCATATCAAAAGCGCTATAAGATAAGATGACAGCCAAGATCAGCTTTTCCGTCGAAGACTCCAATCTGACGATCAACTCCCTGCCTCTGGAGCGTATATCCTTTGACCAGATGGAGGGAGCCTACTCCGAACTCAAGGGCATACTCGGCAAAAACCGTATAGCCAAAACCACAATAGACCTCGCGTCTGTTGAGGAGAACAACCACTCGGCTTTGTATTTCATCATCATCTGCGCCACGTTGCTGTCCGAAAAGAACATCCCGTTCCAGCTCGAAAACCTCGAGAACGCACAACTCGAGAAACTCCTCGTCAAAATGGGTTGCGACCTCAAGGGATCCTTCAAGGCCAAGAACCTCAGCAGTGCCGGGAA
>CAZANS010000314.1:0-3164 GCA_964486565.1 uncultured Victivallales bacterium | reverse complement strand
GTTGTGATCACGGGCATGCCGCAAGCAACGGCTTCCATTACACCCAGGCAAGCGCGCCAAAACTGCACACAATCGGACGAATCTCCCCCGCCCCGCCAAGATGAAACATCTCCACCATCCGGCTCCCGACGAACCCGCTCGCCCCCATCAGCGCGGTCTTCATGACAACACTGCTGCGGGCAAGAACGCACGGGCGCGGGCATGAGACCGCGAATCAAGAAGGAGGTTGCCGAAAAAATAGCAGTTCAAATTCGATCCGTACGTTTCTTGAAAACCAAGATATTAGGTCCAAAGTGATTGTCGACTCTCTGCAAGGCCGAAGTTGATGCGTTGTCTAATGCAAAATCGAAGTGGCCGAATTTTTCTATCCAATACTCAGGGGGCTGCTCATTGAAATGGCATTCTCCACCTTGGCCGGGTCTTGCAGCGGAAAGAACAACAGTGCCCGCGTGTGTGACCATGGTCCTTACCAAAGTCTCCGCGAACTGAGCAGGAAGGTGCTCGACGACTTCGAAGCACCATACGACATCGAAGCGTGTGCCGAGGTCAACAGCCTTTCTCAAGTCTTTGAGTATGATCTTCTCAGGATGCAGGGCTTTCGCACGAGCGAGAGTGCTTCCTTCAATTCCGACGGCCGCAATGCCTTCCGATAGAAAAAAGTCCAGGCTCTTGCCCGTGCCGCAACCGCAATCAAGAAGCGAATCAGGCCTGAAACGATACACCACCGCCTTCAACAACTCTATGGGGTAGAGTGAGCACATCCAAAGATCCTCTTCTCTGCAGAATATGCCATCACCCGTAAATCTCCGCAATTCAGGAAATATCGCCCGGAGCTTCATCGAAGGATAACGGAGCAGCCGATAGAGAATCGAACCGGAGGGGACCAGAGCTTTCAACTTCTTCCGAACTTGCTCCACGCACCGTCCGGAACCCAGCAATAGGCGTGTCAAAAACTTTGGTAGTATCATAATGGATGGATTCTCAAAGTGAGCGATGCATCTGGATATAATCCTTTTTTACAGTCAACATCTCTTCCTTTAAGATAATTGTTTACAAAACCAATCTTTATTTTTTTATTCATTGTTTAACCTTCAATTTCTCCTTAACGCTTTTCCAAAATTGGTAATGGGGTACAAATAAACTGATTGGAATACATAAAAAATCTTTTGCTTTTATATCTTGAACAGCCCTTACTTTTAGTGAGAACCAGATTTGAGTTAGATAACTTTTCCAGCTTACCTGTTCGTCTTTTCCTGAGTTCCATCTTCGGTATCGTTCCAATACTTGAAACAATAACTTTTTTGAGATATGTATGAAGTCTATATTGGGATCATATATTATGTTATATCTGCAAGAAGAAATTTTTTGTCCTAATTCAAAATCTTCAGTATGTTTTAATTTAGGATCATAATTTCCTGCTTTTAAAACCACTGATTTTCTAACAATTGTCCCCCAAGTAATTAGTGTAGAATGTCTTACTGATTCGTGTTTGTCTTCTAGTCGAAGCATATGTCTGTTTTGCCAACGCTCAACATAATTTTTTGGGGCAGGAGTTATCATTTTTCCATAAACCCCAGCTACTTTCTGATCATCAAACCAATGCAAACTTTTTTCAATGAAATCTTTTGAAAGAACATTTGTCGCATCACAGCACAAGACCAGCTCATTCTTTGCTATTTCCATTGCTCTTGCTCTTGTATACCCTCTGCCTTTATTCTTTCCGTTTTCATACACCTTGATCCCGGCATTCTTCAAGACAGCAACGGATTTATCCGTACTTCCATCATCCACAACAAATAACTCATCAACCGAAACGGTTTGGCTTTGAATGGATTCAACCGTTTTTATGATTGTTTTTTCGTTGTTATAACAAGGGACGTATGCGCTGATTTTTGGTTTCATATTTTGCTTAATGCCTCGCTCCATTCTTTTCTTAGCTTTTCAGGGTCAAATGTTTCCTCTGCCCATTTTCTATTTTCTTGAGCTATATTTGTCATGTCATTTTTCGCACACCATTCTATTTTTTTTGTTAAATCGTTTATTTTCGCAATATTAAGTCGCGAATTTCTTTTGTCCCAAAAAGTTAACTAAACATTGTCCTATAACAGACCACCCCTCCTCATTCTCTGAAAATCGTCATGGAAGACTGGAAGATGATTTCCTCCGAAGGTCACGACCAAGTTTTCGAAGATCTGAGAACGGCATGATGCCACCATGGCTCCCCGGAGCCCAAGGGAACTTCAATTCTGCGCCCAACGATTTAAGCAAGGATCTCATCCTCTCCCGGTGGATCATGACTTTTTCTAGCGTCCAACGCCGAACATCCTCGGGTGCGATACAACGGTTCTTCAAAGCGGTCACAGCTTCGGCGACGGCTTCGGGCGAATCATCACAGACAACCACGTATCGTTCATCCCAGAAGGCATCGCGGCCACCGATCGATTTAGTGGAGACGATCGGCAAGCCGCAAAGAAGATATTCCATGCTTGCAAACATTCCCCCTTCAACTGCCGAAAGGCATAGCCCCACATTGGCGCGGGCATAAAAGTCGGCTATCTGCTGAGGAGTGATAAACTTTTCTAGTCCCACAGAATCATTAGCCCACCAAGCATGGGCAAGCGCCTTGCGCGTCGAAAGCGAATATTCTTTATTACTCGTCCCTCTATATGTGTAGAATATTAGGATAAGGGACTGGACTTTGGTGGCTAAGAAATGCCTCTTATATGGGGCCAGTGCCGCATTGTAGACAGCGTCGTGGGTACGCTCGATGCCAGGACGCGGTACAAAAACATCTTCATTGATAAAAGCATTATGATGGATGAACTCCGCGTTAATTCCCTCCTTACGCAGTTCGGCGACTAAATATTCTTCGTTACATAAGAAAAAGATGCGGTGTTTTGGAAACAATTTCCTCGTAGCATGAACATGCCTGCTAATTTGGGGAATATCTTTGCTTGAATAGCACCAGGCGAATCCATAGAGAATCGACAGGTCCTTATCTGCCAATTGCCTGTGCAAAGCGGAGTCATCTCTGCCCCACCAGAGATAGACTATCGGTGGATCCACTGAGAGCACATGCGCATGATTGTGCCCGAATTCCGCCAAAAAGCGCTTTGTAGCTGCGACTCCCCCGACACGGAAATGCCGATAGGCCTGTAGCCATT